>CAIUUT010000094.1 GCA_903902445.1 uncultured Candidatus Marinamargulisbacteria bacterium | reverse complement strand
ATATTCTAATGATAATAATGTTCAAAAGAAAAAAATTACCGTTGCACTCAGCGAAACGGGAAGTAATACTGGTTTATACCGAGGTTGGTTTAATATCGGGATGGAAACCAATACTGAAAAAGAAACGATTGGTGCTTCTTGGCATAGTATCCTAAAAATGCAGGCAGCTACTTATCAAAAATACAGCAAAAAATACGAAGTTGGATTGATTGAACTAAAAAATATTTTAGATGATTTTAACGATGGCTCAATTGATGATAAATATCCAGTTACTTGGTGGATTTCTTCAGATAAAGAAAATAAAGCCTCTTACTCACTAGCTGTTAGCAATTTTCAAATCAGAAAAGTTCTTGAAGTAAGGAAAAAATACACTGGAGACAATTATCCATATTTTGGAAGTTGGGGAATGAAAGGTGACGTTGAAAATTGGTCTAATAAAGAAGACTTGGTTATTAGTATGTACCTTAATAAAGATCCAGGTGAAATTAGAATAGACATTCAAGATAAAAATGGAGTAACCGCTGTGCTAAATGGCTATAATCCTTGGAATGACTCTAAAGGTGCTGGTTGGTATGATTGGAAAGCTAGTAACGGAGTAGGAAGCGATTATAAAAATGGTCTTTTGGATTTAACATTTATTAAAAAAAGAAAGTTTTGGATGGGATGGAATGCAGTTGAGCAAAAATACATAGATGTTACATCTTCATTAGATTTGAATCATATTCAAAATATGCAAATTCAAATAGATGGAGGAGGTCAAGAAGATAAAACCCTACTAATAGATGAGGTTACTTTGTTAAATCACAACTATTACATAGGATATGCGTTTCCAAAGTCTATTGATAAGTCTAACTTTTATTATGATCAAGGGTTTAATAATATAATTCCGAAGAACGGAAAAATAATTAATAAAGATAATTTTGTGCAAATAATTGGTAAGGATTCTGACCCACGCAAAAGAGATTTATTGAAAGCCGCCATCAATATTTGGGAAAATGATTACAAATATTCCAACCCGATAGAGCTTATGGAAACTGACATAAATAGCGGAGTATATAGAGCAAACTTCGATTTGTTAAATTTCGAGAATCCCAAGGATTTAAAACCACCTAAGATTGGCAATAAGGTTTCATTGTCAGTGGGCAAAAAAAATATTACTTCAAAATATCTAATTAGTTCCTTACTTTCTATGGATTCTCCTTCACTAAATAAGCAAATAGTTAATAAAGGTAGTAAAAATAATGCTCGTTTCCCTCTAGGTTGGTATTTGGTAATAATTCCTATACTAATATATATTGTTTATAGAGCATATTTAATAAGAAATAATCAAACACAAAGAGAAGTTAAAAAAGAGACGGAAGTAGAAAAAAATAAGCAGTAAAATGAAAATAAGTAACGGCTTTCTAAATGTCATAATAGATGTTGAGCATGGTGGCCGTATTTCTTTCTTGGGCTATGCAAATTCAGAAAATATACTTTATAAACCAGTTAACAGTAGTACAACTTCTGGCTGGCACAACTATGGTGGAGATTTTCTTTGGTTAGCACCTCAATCACGTTGGGGTTGGCCTCCCATTCCTGAGTTTGATTCACAAAGTTGGGAAGTAATTTACGGGGAAGGTCTAACGTTAATTTCGCCAGAGTGGAATAATCTTAGACTAGTGAGGCAGTTAGATTTTTCAGATAGTGATACGCTAAAAGTAAGTAATAGTATTATCAATAGTGGTGATAAAGTTTCTTGGGGGCTTTGGAATGTGTCACAGATTCCTTTAGCAAACCTCAAAGTTAATTTTTCTACCCTGCAGGATTTGAAAGTTTTTTCATATCCTGAAAATGTTACATTGCAAACTTTATTGAAACAAGGATTTATTAAGCGCCAATCCGAAAATTATGAAATAATGGCTAAAAAGGGGTTAGATT
>CAIUUT010000093.1 GCA_903902445.1 uncultured Candidatus Marinamargulisbacteria bacterium | reverse complement strand
GAGCAGCTGATTTGTAATCAGCCGGTCGTTGGTTCGATTCCGACTGTCGGCTCCACGTAACTACTTTGAGTACGTTGTCTTTGGAGTAATAAAAGTCTATAATTGGAAGAATTGGTTTTTGTGTACGGATTTTATGTGGCTAGGTAGCTCAGTCGGTAGAGCAGAGGACTGAAAATCCTTGTGTCGACGGTTCAATTCCGCCCCTGGCCACCATCTAATTCCTATTCCGATATTTTACAAGGAGACTTTGTCTCCTTCGTCGTTCGCAAGCTCACTGAACCTCTTTGCACCTCGGTGCAACAAGGGAGCTTCCTTCTCCCTTGCCCCTCTTAAGCACCTTTATTCTCTTCCGAGACAGTTTATTATTCTGCCTACGCTATCCTGTGCCTTGTTTTAAGGTTTCGTTAATCCTTATGGTGTTGGATGCTATGAAACACACCATGCAATTTCGAAGTGCAATTTTCTGGGAAAAACACTTGTGGGCTTTGAGTTTACTAGTCGCCCATTACTTTAATAATGACTCGTTTATTTCGCTGGCCATCAAACTCGGCGTAATATACCTGTTGCCAAGGACCAAAATCCAGTCGGCCTTTGGTTACAGGAACAATTACCTCATGATGGATGAGTAAACTTTTTAAATGGCTATCCCCATTATCCTCACCTGTTTGATGATGACGGTAATTAGGATTAAATGGAGCCAAATTTTCTAGCCATTCGTCAATATCTGCTATTAGCCCAGATTCAGCGTCATTCACATAAACTCCTGCGGTAATATGCATGGCTGAGACCAAGATCATTCCCTCAACAATCTTACTTTTTGCTAATATTTCCTCTATTTTTCCCGTAATATTTATATACTCTCGATGCTTATTTGTACATATAGTTAAATACTCTGTATAATATTTCATAACTTATTCTCCTTGTTAGTAACTTTATATATTTCTATGACTATTATATATTTAAACCATTATTTATAAAGCCAATGTAATCTATATAGTAAAGAAATAATTATTATAGTAAAATAAGACTATTACTATGCTAAATACTTTTAATGATTCCTTATCCTCGGACGCAATATTTGACATTGAAGAGCTTATAGAAAAAGCTTTTAATGAAGAAAACTTCAATAATATTATTGAAAATCCCGATGCTAAAATAACGATTAATGACACCTCTATTTCCAAGTTTATTAACGATATGCCCAATAGAAAAGATGTTCTTGATCGCCAAATCAAAGAGGCAGAGGAAAGAAAACAAGAGTTAATGGATACGATACGTGATTTAAAAATTCAGGCACAAAATGAAGCCTCGGAAATAAAGACCAAGGCGCTCCTTGAAGCTGAAAAAATAAAGAAAGCAGCTAAAAATGAGGTAAGTATTGCCGATAGCAATCTTCAATCCGATGTCACCTTTTTACAAAATGAAAAAGAAAAGGCTATGCAGGAATACTCTGAAAAGATTAAAGAACTCGCTTTATCCTATGAAAAACACAAAAACCAGTACGAAGAAAAAGTTAGCACGATGCAACAAAACTGCAAAAAAATGGTAAGCGATAGCAAAAAGGAATTCTATATAAAAATTAGAGAGATCGAGAATGAAGGAAATAAACAGTTAAAGCTCAAAACAGAAACCTTTAATCAGGAAAAAGAAAAAATGGGCGAACTTTACATTAAGCAGTTCGAGTTGTTAAAGCAAAACTTTGAAGAACAGCTTGCACAGAAAAGTACGCGCTATCAAAGTATTCTCGAGGAGAAGGAAAAACACTTTGAGTACGGCAACAAGGAAGTTGACGAAAAATTAGACTCGCTTAAGTCCTATTATGAAAATGAAAAAGAACGTATCAAAGGTCAATATATTGCTATTATTCAGTCTGAAAAAGAGCACTACCAGACTATGATTAATGATTTAAAAGCCAAAAGAGTTAACCAAGCTAATAAGTATGAAGACCAAATGATGGATTTAAAGGAACATTACGAGCCTTTAATCCATAGTGGGAAAGAATATTATAAAGCAACCCTTACCAGCATGATAAAGAGCAAAGAAGAGCTAATTAAACAAAATGAAGGATTAATTCTTACCTACCAGCAAGCACTTGGACAACTGGCTAGTTCAACAGACAATCAAAGAGAAAATACAAATTAATTCACTTGTACAAGTTTTCAATAAGCAGTAAGCTAGAAGCTAATGCCCATGCCGAACTGGTGGACGGCAGCTAGCTCGTTGTTGGAGAACAAGTAATCGATATAAAAGCTCGAAAGACTTAGCGTGGACCCCAGATACAGATTCTTGTCATAGTCGTTGTAGCCCGCCTTTAACGCAATGAACGGTAGCCCTACATACTCAGCACCATACTTTAAATACGTTTGCGCTAATAAGCGGTAATACTGCGCATCTACGCTCAAGTTTATGTCG
>CAIUUT010000092.1 GCA_903902445.1 uncultured Candidatus Marinamargulisbacteria bacterium | reverse complement strand
CGTGAAAGGAGGCATTCTTCTTTAGGCTATCTTTCTCCTGCTAATTTTGAAACGATAGCTAATGAAAAGGTCGCTTAATTGTGTCCGAAATATCGGGGTAATTCCATATGATGCTAGCTATCAAGGTCAAATATATCAAGATTATAGAACTGGGCAAATAGCTTTAAGAGGTAAAAATGGTGGTACATGGCAGGCTTGGAGAACTGCTCTTGATTCCAGTAATTATGGCACCTATAGTACATTTTCAGGTACCGTCAGTGCCAGTGCCATGCAGGTAAACGGCACCATTACTGCCAATAACGCCTATTTTACTACCAGCACCGTAAGATACTCTGACTATGCCGAACTTTTTGCTTGTGCACAGGAACTACCTGTTGGAACCCCAGTTTCCATCATTAGCCACCGTACCGTAACTAGGTATAATGGTCGTAACTTTGCAGGAGTGGTTTCCGAGAAGCCAGGTATGATAATCGGTAATGAGCTGGTTTCTCTAGGTGTCATTACGTTACCCATTGCCCTTTCGGGCTCCGTAAAGGTCTACACTCAGGATAAAAACATCAAAGCTGGCGACGAGCTGGTCATCACCCAGTCAGGCGACGTAGTACTTAAAGATGGCAACAACGGCCGCTACATCGGCATCGCGCAAGACGACCACGATCCCTCAAATCTAATAATGGTGCTAATAAAATAACAATTACAGCTTAGCCAACACGGACAATTGGCTATAAAGACCTGTTATCGACTTTTCAACCGTGCAAAGCCTAACTGCAGAGTTAAAATGTATTTTTTATTTATGCAAAAATAGTGGTCGCTTGACGACCCGAGAAAGTTAAGTGCAAAGGCAAAAAAATCATTTTATTACTCTGCGTTTGGCTGCGATTTGAAAAGTCTTGATTTTTTGCGATACTTTTTTATCAAGAAAAAAGTAGCATTAAAAATTTGTTTTCTTATTCTTAAAGAAGCCTTAGATACTTTTTAAGAAAGCACATAATGAATAAAGTATTAGGTAAACAAAATAATGCTAATATATTTGGGAGGAGCTGGTGATCACCCAGTCAGGCGACGTCATCAAGAAACACGGCAAACGGCACGCTACCTCGGCATCGCCCAAGACGACCACGACCCCTCGAATTTGATCATGGTGCTAATCAAGTAGTATATTTTTTCTTAGAGACGCCCAAATTGTCAGACATTCTGATTTATAAAATTTGTGTCTCTATTCTAAAATAGTGTATAATATTGAAAAAATATTTGGAGCTAAAAATGCCAGAAATATCTCGGTTTTTAGGAATTATTATTACGATGGTTTATGATGATCATAATCCTCCTCATTTTCATGCGAAGTATGGTGCTTTTTTTGCCTCAATTGATATCGAGAAATTAACTATTTCAGCTGGATCATTACCTCCAAGAGTATTAGGATTAGTTCTTGAATGGGCAACCATTCATAATGAAGATTTGCTGGCTGATTGGCAATTGATGGTTAAAAATTTACCTTTAAAAAAAATTGAGCCATTAGTGTAATGGAGAAGCCATATATGTTAATAGAAGTCATCAAGTCTAAATATATAAAAGGTAATCAAATATATCTTCACTTTAATAATGGTGATTCAGGCTTAGTAGATTTAACTAAGTATACAGCCCGCTCAGGGGTTTTTGAACCATTAAAAGACAATAATTATTTTAAAAAAGTAAGATTTAGTCGCAACCTTGGTACAATCTGCTGGCCAAATGGTGCCGATATTGCCCCAGAATCCCTGTATGATGAATTCTTGAAACAGCGCAAACCAATGCAGTTGGTTTAAAGTGCTCTCTCTAAAAGCAACAACGGCCGCTACATCGGCATCGCCCAAGACGACCACGATCCCTCGAATCTAATAATGGTGCTAATAAAGTAGATTTCACTTTTCCAATCAGAACTCACGTTGCAAAAACTAACATTCAATTCAGAGTCTTTCTCGGATAGAGTTAGAATTCTTGACCCCGCTGGTACGTGCCTCCTCTGAATGTGAACGTAAAGTTATTTATCTCATGTATAACTGCTGAAAAGTCGATTAATTGTATATATTTAAATAAAAAATTTAGCATTAGGTGTTTAATTAAGTTAATATTAATTGAATTAAATTGCGCCATTGCGGAAGTAGCGTAAAATTGCTCACGAACGTAACGTACAAAAAACACGATGTTTTTTGAGCTCCACGCGCACGACAGCGCGATTGGAGCGTTAGTGGAGAGAGTGCTTGCTATTTAAGCTACTGAAGCACCGGCGCCAAAGCGTTTTTATTCACTTTTTGCGCTTATCAAAAAGTGGAATAATGTTTTCTGAACTTTTACAAAAGTGCTATTTATTTATTAATAAGACAATAAATCAATAAGTTAGTTTCTTTTCAAAGAAAATAATTTTGCTTGGCTTTTTAAAAAGTAATTCAAAATCCCCATAGTAAGAAAATGACATTTGTTATATAATAACCCAGGTTTTTGAAGCAGATATTATATGAATTAATGTTATGAATGGGGCTTCATTGCTGGGTATTTCAAAACTTTTTTAGGTTATAAATAATTTGGATCGATGGTCGAAAATTAGATCCATGAAAAAAAATAAGGAGAGATAGATATGGTTGATAAAAATGTGTACTTTTTTGGAAACGGTAAAGCAGACGGACACGGTAAAATGAAAGATTTACTCGGTGGAAAGGGTGCAGGTCTAGCTGAAATGACCAACTCAGGCGTAGCAGTTCCAGCAGGTTTTACAATTACCACAGAGGTTTGTGATTCTTTCTACAAAAACAATAAAACTTTATCAGCGCAGCTAGATGCTGAAGTAAACGCTAATATTAAAAATCTTGAAGCAACTATGGGCATGAAGTTTGGCGATGCCGTCAATCCACTTCTCGTATCAGTTCGTTCAGGTGCTCGTGAATCTATGCCAGGCATGATGGATACTGTTCTTAACCTTGGTATCAATGACCAAGTGGTAGAAGCGCTTATTAGAAAAACCAATAATCCTCGTTTTGCGTGGGATTCCTACCGTCGTTTCATTCAGATGTTTTCTGATGTAGCTATGGATGTTTCCAAACACCTTTTCGAAGAAGCTCTAACTGAAGCGAAACATGCGTTGGCAGAAAAAACTGGCCGCGATAAAAAAGAAGTTAAAGACACTGACTTAAGTGCCGATGACCTAAAGCAGTTAGTTAATATTTACAAATCAATTTACAAAATTGCTAAAGGTGAGGAGTTCCCTCAAGATCCAATGACTCAGCTTTGGGCTTCTATTAAGGCCGTTTTCAATTCTTGGAACAATGAAAGAGCCATCGTTTATCGTCAAAAATACCAAATTAAAGGTTTGCTAGGTACTGCTGTAAACGTACAAGCCATGGTTTTCGGTAACATGGGCGATTCCTCTGCTACTGGTGTTTGTTTTTCTCGTAACCCAGCCAATGGTGAAAATATGTTTTACGGTGAATTTCTAATAAATGCACAAGGTGAAGACGTTGTCGCAGGTATTCGTACACCTCAAAAGATTTCTTTAGAATCTTCTAAGGAATGGGCGCAGTCAAATGGTGTAGAAGAAAGTGAAAGAGTTGCAAAGTTCCCATCACTCGAAGAATTAATGCCAGAAGCCTATGCAGCACTTATTGCTTATAAAGTAAGCTTAGAAACACATTATCGTGATATGCAAGATATGGAATTTACTATTCAAGAAGGTAAGCTCTATATGTTACAAACCAGAAACGCCAAAAGAACAGGATTTGCTGCTATAAAATGCGCAGTAGATATGTTTAAAGAGGGGAACCTTTCAGAAGCTGAAGCTGTTGGCCGTGTAAATGCCGATCAATTAAACGAAGTATTACGTCCAATTTTCGACAGAAAAGATAAAGTGAAAGCAGCCAGCGAAGGAAGAAGCATCGCTAAGGGCTTAAACGCTGGACCAGGTGCCGCTTGTGGTCAGGTGTATTTTTCTGCCGCAGATTGTGTGGAAGCCGTTGAAAAAAGAAAAGAAGATGTAATTTTAGTGCGTATCGAAACAACACCAGAAGATATCAAGGGTATGATCGTCGCTAAAGGTATCTTAACAGCCTTAGGTGGAGCTACTTCTCACGCAGCAGTTGTTGCACGTCAGTTAGGAACTGTATGTGTAGCTGGTTGTGGAAAGATCCATGTTGATTATGCTAAAAAAGAGATGTCCGTTGGCGACAAAGTAATTAAGCAAGGTGAATTTTTATCCATCGATGGTTTCACTGGTGAAGTAATTATTGGTAGAATTAAAACCATTCCTTCCGAAATACTACAAGTATTAATCGAAAAAACCTTACCTGAAAGTGAATCTGAATTATATCAAGAATATGCATTATTAATGTCATGGGCTGATAAAATTAGAACACTTACCATTCGTACCAATGCGGACCAACCAGATCAGGCAGAAATTGCCAGACTATTTGGTGCAGAAGGTATTGGTCTTTGCCGTACAGAGCATATGTTCTTTGGTGGGGACAGAATTAAGGCAGTTAGAGAAATGATTCTAGCTTCCGACACTGCAGGTCGTCAAAAAGCCTTAGACAAGTTACTTCCTATGCAAATAGAAGATTTCTTTGGTATTTTCGAAGCGATGCAAGGGTTCCCTGTAACTATTCGTTTACTAGATCCACCTTTACATGAGTTCCTACCTCACCAAGATGCTGAAGTTAGCGAATTAGCCAAAGAATTAAATGTTAGCTTTGAAGTACTAAAAGCAAAAGTAAATTCACTTCATGAATTTAACCCCATGCTAGGTCACAGAGGTTGTCGTTTAGGTATCACCTATCCTGAAATTTATGATATGCAATTCAGAGCCATCATTTTAGCAGCGATTAAGATTAAGAAAAATGGCAAAGATATTGTTCCAGAAATAATGATCCCCTTAGTTGGTGATGTAAAAGAATACACCATCTTAAGAGATAACGCTGTAACCATCATTAAAGATGAGTTAGCAAAAGCCAATGTTACTATGGATTACAAAATTGGTACCATGATAGAAGTTCCAAGAGCTGCTCTCACATCAGGTGCTATTGCCTCCGAAGCTGAGTTTTTCTCCTTCGGTACGAACGACCTTACTCAGATGACTTGCGGTTTTAGCCGTGATGATTCTGGTAGCTTCTTAGGTGAGTACGTTGAGAAAGGTATTTACGACGAAGATCCATTCCAAGTGTTAGACCAAGTAGGTGTTGGTGCGCTTATGCGTCTTTCCATAAAAGACGGTAAAGCTGCTAGACCAGATCTAAAGATTGGTATCTGCGGTGAACATGGTGGCGAGCCAAAGACAGTTATTTTCTGTCATGAAATTGGCCTAAACTATGTAAGCTGTTCTCCATTCCGCGTGCCAATAGCAAGATTAGCTGCAGCGCATGCCGTATTAAAGAACAAATAGTCACCGACGACTGTAAGTTTTATTTTGTTAATAAAAGGGGGGAGTACTTTGGTACTCCCTCTTTGCTTATAATATAGAATAGTGAAGGGTGAGAAGTGAATAGTGAGAAGAGGGTATTAGATGGAGCATAAGAAGCTTGAGGCTTGGCAAGTTGCTATAAAGTTAGTCAAAGAGGTTTATGTTTTGTCTAAACAACTCCCAAAAGACGAACAGTTTGGCCTTATAAGTCAAATGCGGAGAAGTGCCATCTCTATTCCTTCGAATATAGCTGAGGGTTCAGCGAGAAATTCAGATAAGGAAATGACTCAATTTCTATATATTTCATTAGGATCTCTCGCAGAACTTGAAACACAAATAATTATTGCAAATGAATTAAAATTTATTAATGAATCAGTTGAGGTTTCTGATTTAATTGGATCTGAAAAAAAATTAATACTTGGATTAATTAAATATTTAAAAAACAAAAAGGGTACTAAATGATTTCTCAATTTTTAAGGACGAGAAGTTATCCATTCACCTTTCACTACTCACCTCTCACCATCTATGGATAATTTCACCATCAATACTATTCGCGAGCGTACCGATATTGCCGAGATTATTGGCCAATACGTGAAACTTATTCAGAGAGGGCAGAACTATGTGGGGTTGTGTCCCTTTCATAATGAAAAAACACCCTCCTTTTCGGTGAATACTGCAAAGAATATATGGCATTGCTTTGGTTGTGGAGAAGGTGGTAATGTTTTTGGTTTCTTAATGAAAATTGAAAATATTAGTTTTCCTGATACACTAAAAATTCTTGCCAATAGGGCCGGAATCATTATTGAAGAGAAACAGTGGCAGCAGTCTAAGGAAGAAAACAATTCCTATGACATTTTAAAGAAAGCCCAGGACGTATACACCCAAAATATATCTAGTGAAAAAGCTCAAGAATACTTAAAAAGTAGAAAAATATCCCAAGAAACCTCTGAAACTTTTCAAATTGGATACACAGGCGCAAAAAACTTTTCCTTATACTCCAAGCTAAAGGGCGAGTTTAAAGACGAGGAGTTATTGTCCAGTGGTTTGTTTATACAAGGAACCCACGGAATTTATGATAGATTTCAAGAACGACTAATGTTTCCCATTATAGATTCTCAAAACAGAATTGTCGGGTTTGGAGGTCGCACCTTGATTAACGATTCGGCTAAGTATATTAACTCTCCAGACACCTCTGTTTATCACAAGAGCAATCACCTTTACGCCTTAAATGTTGCACGAAGCCACATTAAAGATGGTAACGGTCTCATTATCGTAGAAGGCTACATGGATGCCATTTCTCTTTATCAAGCAGGAATTAGAAATGTTGCAGCGGCACTTGGGACATCGTTCACCTCACAGCAGGCGAAACTTGCCCATCGAGTAACCGATAAAATATATTTAAATTTTGATAGCGACGGGGCAGGGAAAAAAGCAATTTCTAAGGCTAGAGAAGTTTTAGACTCAGGCGATGTAATGGTGATTGTCTTAAAGGATGCCAAAGATCCCGATGAATTTGTGTCAAAATTTAGCGCAGTGGACTATTTAAAAGCCAAAGAAGAGTCGCTACCTCTCTTGAAATATTTAATATACGCTAAAATCCAAGAGTATTCCTCCCTTGAGAAAGCCAAAAATATAAGTGGAGAAGACAAAGCTAAAATTATTAAGGATTGTAAGGAAATACTTCAGCAACAAGATGAAGTCATTCGACAAGAGTACATTAAAGAGCTGTCATCGTTATTACAAATCGATACAGAGTTATTAAAGGCCAGATTTTCAAAATATAGTTCGGTAAACATGCAGCGCAAACAGTTTGAATATAACAAGCAAAAAGAGAGTAAGTATCTTAAGCTTGAAAAGGACATATTAGCCATTTTGATAAACGACTTAGAATTAAGGAAAGGGTATATTAATAAGATTACCGTGCAAGATTTTGAAGACATAGACAATAAAAAAATATTTACTCTCTTGCAAGAGCATCTCATCGAATCAGTAGATGTCCTCTTGACCAATGAGTCGGGTGATATATCAAAAAAAATAATTGAGTTTTCAATGTTTGAGCATATTACAAATCACTTGGAATATTTAACCCAGTGCTTAGAATCATTGAAAAAACGTCAAAAAGAAAGCAAAATTGATTCATATAAATTAGAAATAAATAGACTTGAAAAAATTGGCGATTTTGATAAACTTAAGCTTCAACAAGAAGAGCTAAATAAGTTGATAAAAAAGACATAAAAAAATCTGTAAATAGTTTTGTTGTTGCCTAGGTACTAGAGTCGCAATCTCGTTAAACAAAGTAAATTTAACGGCTTAGTTACGAAAGAGTCCTTGTTGGTTATGTTGAGTGAACGTTAAATATTTTCGTTTGCGGGTAAGAAAGGTTTTATAGTTGGAAGATATTAAATTTGATAAAGATACCGATATCTTGGAGATATTAGAAAAGACAGATATCGGTTTGGATGATATTGAGAACATCGTTGACGAAACTCTTGAAGAAGAAATAGAAGCCGAAGTTGAAGAAATAGAGATAGAAGATGAAATTCAAGAATTATCGGGTAAAACAGAGCGTTTTGATTCCATAAAAACATATCTTAAAGAAATTGGCCGCATTAAGCTTCTGAAGTCCGATGAAGAGTTAGAAATAGCCAGACAAATACAAGATGAAAACAATGAAGAAGCCCGCAAAGTTCTCATTCGTGCCAACTTACGACTAGTAGTTAGCATTGCCAAGCGCTACAACGGTCGGGGTTTATCCTTCCTAGACCTTATTCAAGAAGGTAACATTGGGCTGATGCGAGCTGTGGAAAAATACGATTATACTAAAGGTTATAAGTTTTCTACTTATGCAACTTGGTGGATTCGTCAGGCCATTACGAGAGCGATTGCCGATCAGTCCCGCTCTATTCGTTTACCCGTGCACGTTGTTGAAACCATAAACAAACTTAAAAAAATTTCCAAGATGTACATGCAGGAACACAAGCGTAAGCCTAGTGAAGAAGAATTGGCTGAAATGAGTGAGTATCCAATTCATAAAATCCGTGAATTAGTAAAAATATCACAATTACCCATTTCCCTAGAAACTCCCATAGGCGATGATGATAGCAATAATTTATCAGATATTGTGGAGGGTGATGTTGCCAAAAATCCAGAGGAGAAAGTCTTGGGCGATTTACTCAGAGAAGATTTGGAGAAAATTCTTGGTTCCTACTTAACGGAAAGAGAGCAAATGGTTCTGCGTTTGCGTTTTGGTTTGCACGATGGTATGCCTCGTACTTTGGAAGAGGTAGGCCACGTCTACAACGTAACCCGCGAGCGAATCCGCCAAATAGAGTCCAAAGCCCTCGAGAAACTTCGCTTACAGACCAAAAACAGCCATATAGCGTCCTATTTAGGTTAGTCTAGCTTTGCTTTTTCTTGCCATCTTATGTTATTCTAAATAATTATGAAGCAAACTACTCCTGACTTACAGTTCTGTAAGGCGGCTTTTCAAGAGAAAATGGAGAACGAAGGCCTAAGTAAAGAGGTTATCGATTTTTTCTTAACCCTTTATAGCAAATACTTTCAAGGTGATTCTGGGAAAATTTGCTCCTTAACGGATATTAGTATCGTACCAGATAATAGCGTTATTCATATCCAGTCCTTACCAAAAAAATTAACACCAGATATGCAAAAAAAAGTTTTAAGGAAAGTTGCCATTATTAAGTTAAATGGTGGTTTAGGGACAAGTATGGGCTTAGATAAGGTAAAAGCCTTATTAGAAGTTAAAAATGGCGTTACCTATTTTGATGTCATAATTGCGCAAGTTCAGACCCTGCAAAAAAAAACAGGGAGTCTAATCCCTCTTATCTTTATGAATAGTTTTAATACAGACAAGGATACCCTAGATTTTATTCGTTCAAAGCATCCTGATTTTGAAAAATTGAACCCCACTGAAATCTCCTTTATTCAGAACAAATATCCAAAAATTGATATTCAGACAAAACTTCCCGCCCAGCACTGCCAAAAAGAATTAGAATGGAATCCCCCAGGACACGGAGACATATTCTCCTGCCTTTTTTCCAGTGGTTTACTAGATGAGTTAATCGACAAAGGTTACGAGTATGCTTTTATTTCCAATTCAGATAATCTATGTGCCACGGCCGATCCCAATATTTTAGCCTACATGCTGGAGCACAAGATCCCCTTTCTCATGGAAGTCGCCAGGCGCACTGAAGCAGATAAAAAGGGGGGGCATTTGGCATTGCTAAACAATGAAGGGGTATTGGTTCTGCGGGAGGCGGCACAGTGTCCTGAAGAAGAAAAAGATAGTTTCCAAGATGTAAATACCTGGAAATATTTTAATACAAATAATATTTGGCTGGATTTAGTAGCACTTAAAGAAAAACTTCGAGCTTATAACGGTTTCTTACCGCTTGACTTAATTCTGAATCCCAAAAGAATGAATATGCATATCAAGGAATCACTGGGTAATGCTGAAGATAATAAAAGTGTGATGCAAATTGAAACAGCGATGGGGTCTGCCATTCGTATTTTTAAAGGCTCCGTGGCTGTGCAAATCGATTCTTTGGTAAGGTTTTTCCCAACCAAGAATATCTCGGACTTACTCATCCTTTGGTCAGATGCTTGTGTGCTAAAAAAAACAGGTGGACTTAAGTATTTACCCAAAAACAAAATTGTTGTCAGTTTGGATAATAATTACAAATATGTAGAGGATTTACAATTCCTTACAAATGATATGAAAAACATTCCATCCATAAAAGGGGTAATGAAATTAATTATTAAAGGGAAAATTCAATTCAGGGTTCCCACAGTTTTAAAGGGGAATGTTTCAATCATAAACGACTCCAATACCCCCCTAATTATCAACAAAAGTTTTTTGGCTAAAATTGGTGGTGAAAATATTGTCAATAAGATACTCATAATCAATAGGAAAAAGACATTAAATATCCTTTTGACATCCTTTAATCACGATGGTATCATAGCCAAAATTTCTGATGAGGTGAAGCATGAAAAATGTTCTTAGAATCAGTGTTGCATTAGCTCTATTTCTCGTACTTTTAATAAGTGCTGGATGTGCGTCAAAGGCCACGGTTGATACGAATAAGCCTGTAGAAGTTACAATTTGGATAATGCCTAACTCACTAGAACCTGTTAACGACTTAGAAAAAGTACTCGAAAATTTTCACAAAAAACATAAAAATATCAAAGTTAAAATTACCTCACTAGATTGGGGAGCTGCTTGGGTCAGAATCACTACAGCTGCGGTTTCTGGTGATGCTCCCGATATCGTGCAGCTTGGCACAACATGGGTAGCTGCTATCAGTAGCATGGGGGCTCTACAAGATCTAACTACTTCAGTAGCCGAAATTGGTGGAGAAAATCACTTTCTGTCTTCTTCATGGAAGACTTCAGGAGTAGAAGGAAGTAATAAAGTCACAGCTATTCCTTGGTTTGTTGATGCTAGAGCTCTTTATTACCGCACAGATGTGTTTAAAAAATTGGGCTTAACTAAGAAAGATTTAGAAACATGGGATGGGTTTGATAAAGCCTTAGCTAAGATAAAAAATGCTGACCTAACCATCGATGGCAAGAAAATTGCTGCTCTTGGTTTTCCAGGCAAAAATGACTGGAACGTTGTTCATAATTTAGCACCATGGATTTGGAATGCTGGAGGAAATTTTCTAAGTGATGACCATAAAACAAGTAGTTTAGCTACCAAGGAAGTAGCTGAAGGTTTGAACTTCTATATCGGATTAGTGACAAAAGGTTATGTTAGTAGGTCTTGTCTAGAGAAAAATACTTCTCAAATCGAGAATGATTTTAATAACGGAACCTTCGCAATAATTTTTGATGGATCGAACGAACTCCGCGGTTTGACCACAGCACCTGAACAAGGTGGCGCGGCAGACACTTATGTAGCAAAGCGATTTGATATTGCTCCTTATCCTGAAGGACCTAGGGGTAAGTCAACTTTCGTTGGGGGCAGTAATTTAGCTGTTTTCAAAGGATC
Organism: uncultured Candidatus Marinamargulisbacteria bacterium; assembly: GCA_903902445.1. Lineage (GTDB taxonomy): Bacteria > Margulisbacteria > Riflemargulisbacteria > GWF2-35-9 > GWF2-35-9 > CAIUUT01. Next base: position 7,866 of record CAIUUT010000092.1, on the reverse strand, counting down.
AAAACATAAAAAAGAAGCTTGGGAAGTTATTAAGTATCTCGTATCTAAAGAGCCGCAAGTTGAGTACTCCAAGAGAAGTGGCTTCCTGCCTTCCATTACGGAAGCGTTTGATGATCCTTATTTTACAGAAGATCCACGAAGAGCTGTTTATATAGATGCGGTGAAATTTGGTAAAACTTATCCCAGTGTTGCGTCTTGGGGCTTAATTGAGCCAATATTAGCCAGAAGATTCGGTATTATGTGGGATTATGTGCTAGAAGCTAAAGATAAGTTTGGTATAAAAGATATTGAAAAGATATTAGAATTAGCTCATAAAGAAGTGATTTCCATATTAGAGCGTAACGAATAAGCACTCATGGACAATAAAAAATCTAACCAATCTTTATACTATTACTATAGGAAATATAGGATCGCCTATATATTCATAGCTCCCACGGTTATCGGCATGTTAATTATGCATTTTATACCGATTGTGCAGGGTATTTATATGTCTTTTCTTAAATTAAACAATTTTACTTTAGGTCAATATTTAGGTGCTCCGTTTATTTATTTTAGAAATTATTACGATGTCCTAATTAATCCTGGTAGCCCAATGCGTATAGGTATTTTTGATTCTATCCGCAACACTATTATTTACACTATTTTAGTTACTGTTGGGCAAATTGGGTTGGGAATGATTGTGGCCCTTATGTTAAATATAGACTTTAAAGGACGCTCATTGGTTAGAACTTTATTCCTTTTTTCTTGGATAGTACCAACTTACGTTACGGGAATCCTTTGGGGGTTCATGTGGCAGCAAAGTATTGGTATTATCAATATAATATTAGTTGATTGGTTACATTTACTTCCTACAAAGCCCTTTTGGCTCGTCGGGCCGAATACCATATGGGCGATTATTATTCCAACAATTTGGCGTTATTGGCCAATGTCTATGTTGATGTTGCTGGCCGGATTGCAGGGTATCTCTCAAGAACTTTATGATGCTGTTAAGATTGATGGCGCCAATCGATGGACTGCTTTTTGGAAAGTTACTTGGCCAATGTTAACACCAGTTTGGATGATACTTATACTATTTGGTTTAATATATAATGTTTATTCGTTTAATATTGTTATAATGATGTTTGGTAACGGAGCGGGATTTCCTGGAGAGTGGGGCGACTTAATGATGACCAATATTTTTAGAAATTCTTTTATGCGTTGGGACTTTGGTGCTGGTGCGGCCACCTCAGTCATTTTACTTATCGTTATGATATTTGCCGTTAATATTTGGTTTCGTTTTTACAAAAAATCAGAAGAGGCTTTCTAATGAAAAAAAGACTTATTACCTATTATCAAAAAGAGCGCATTATTAAGTTTATCAGTTTATTAGTTATGGGTGCTTTTCTAGTAATTAATTTATTTCCTATTTTTTGGATGGTTTTTTGTTCTTTTAAAAACAATAACGACATTCTTAGTGGAAATGTTGGTTTTAGTAGAGTGCAAACAGACATTTCCTCCTTCTACGAAGAGAATGACTTTTTTTATGTGTTTTCCATCGATGGAACTATTTCTAAATATTCAAAGAGTGATAAAAAGTTCATAAATAAAGTTACGGTTAAAGGCCATGGAATCAACTATACTGTAGATAGTAATTACATTTACTTTGCAGTTGCTAATAAGGGGCTTTATAAAATAGACAAGAATAGTTTGAAAATATTAAAGCATCCCACCAATCCGATCACAAATGTAGACTCCAATAAAATTGGTAATGCCTCATTGGTCTTAGCTGGTGAAAACATATATTATACCGTTGAGTTTAAAGGACTAAGTAATATATATGTATATGATCGCGTTAATTTAAAACCAATTACAGATAAACCAGTCAGAAAATTAGCTTTTGACGATAACGCATTTATCCGCTCAATGTATTATAGTAAACCTTACATTTATATTGGCACAGATAGTGGAGTAGCTAAGTACAACCCTAGAACGGGAAATATTATCAAGTTTATATCATTTGGTAATGATTATTATCCATCTGGACTTCAGAAGATTATTAAAATTAGTAATAATGTTGTTTCTGTAGCGACACAGTATGGTGTTTATCAATTAGATATGAAAACGGGGGTATGCCTTAATAAGTCAAACTTTGGGCTTCCTATATTTGAGGATGTATATGTAAAAAACAACAAGATGTATGTTGCTAATCAGAATGGACTTGCTATTATTGATTTAAATAAAAATATTGTAGTGGCAACTTACAAAGGATTAGTTAAGGAGCTTAGTGATGGGGTAGTTGTTAATCATAAAACGCAATTCAATAGTGATGAAATTTCAACCGTTTTACCCCTAGAGAAGGAGCTTCTCCTTGGATCATCTTTTGGTAGGATTTCATTTATGAGGGAATCCGAAGGAAAGCCATACGGCGAAACTCAATTACCTTTAGGGTATAAATTAGTTAAAGTCTCTAACTACGAAGACTTGTGGAAAAATATTGATTTTGGTTTATATTTAAGAAATAGCGTAATTATTTCTGGTTTTACAATGATTTTTTCAATGATACTTGCAACGCTTGCCTCTTACGCTCTTGTCCGATACAAGTTTAAAGGAAATAAAGAGTTTGGTATTGCTATTTTATCAACACAAATGATTCCCCAAATTATGTATTTAATTCCTCTGTTTATTATGTTTAAGTGGATGACGGATGTAACTCATATTCAAATTAAAGGCACATTCACAGGGCTAATCTTTATCTATACTGCTTTTTTTGTTCCTTTCTCTATTTGGATATTAAGAAGTTTCTTTTCTTCCATACCTGTTGAATTAGAAGAATCAGCCAGAATCGATGGCTGTAATGGGTTTCAAGTTTTTTGGAAGATAGCTTTACCACTTGCTATTCCTGGAATAATTGCAACGGGTATCTACATTTTCTTAACGGCTTGGGATGAACTGATGTTTGCTTGGGTGCTTACGAACAGTAACACTATGACAATTCCTATAGGTATAAGATTGTTTGTAGGAAACTTCCAAAATCGTTATGATTTGATGATGGCGGCAGCAACAGTTGCCACAATACCTGTTTTAGTGTTATTCTTTATGTTACAGAAGCATATAGTCAAGGGACTAACTGCTGGAGCTGTAAAAGGTTAGTCCTTTTTAATAAATAATAATAGGATGTTTTGTTGGCAAATATAAATCAAAAAAACACTAACAATAAAAAAAAGAATAGTTTATATTTAATTACTGCGGCAGTGGTAATAGGTATAATAATTTTTATCCTTCTTCTCCGAGGGTGCTCAAATCCACCAAGTCCAGTAAATAATCAAAGTGTATCATCTTATCAAAAGAAAGCTATGAGCATTCTCTCTGGTTCTTGGGAGCATTACAAGAATAAAGAAGGTTTTGAAGGTGATTGGTGGTCAGAAAAATTTAAGCATCCCAAAATGATCATGGATGACGGTAGACCCAATGCTTTTATGGACTCTGGTGATCAAGATATGGATGGTGTAAAGGATGTTGACTGGTCTAACCCAAATACACCCTTTGAGTTAGCGGCAGTTAGTGAGTCCGCCTCCTATGCTCTTCTTAGAGCGATCTGGATGAAAGACAAGAAGACCTTTGATAAAGTATGGAAATGGACTAAAACCAACTTACAACACAGCCAAATTCAATATGTTTACTATTGGAAAGATGAACGTAGTCCTGCCAATGCTTGGAAAAAACCAGAAGATTTAGGTTTAGAGAAAGACCATTTATTCGCTTGGCGCTGGACTCCTACTATAGCCACCAGAGATAGTAAAGCTAAGCGTGAAGATGGTGTTATTTATTATAGATGGCAACAACCAACGGCTCAACATAATCCAAATGACCCGTGGAGAGATGGCTGGGATTCAGCTACAGACGCTGATCAAGATATTGCTCTTGCTCTAATTTATGCTAATTCCCTTTGGGGTAGTAAACCAGGCGATATGATTTTAGATTACGCAGACAATGCCAAGAAAATTCTTAAAGATATTTGGGATAAAGAAACCTATATTATCAAAGATCACCGATATGTTGCTGGTGGTCCAGGTATGAAATCCATTGAAACTGGCTATTTATCCCCATTTTCTTATAGAGTCTTTGATGATTTTGATCCAGAGCATAATTGGCTAGATTTAGTTGACTCCTCTTATCGGATATTTGATATGTCTTCCAAGATTAGCATGAAGGACTGGATAGATAAAACTGGTGAGATCCATAACAATAACCCTCTTAAAGGTAAAAAATGGCCAAAGGCAAATCTTGTGCCCGACTGGTGTAGCGTAGATAAAAATGGCAATGTCGGAGATGGTGCTGAGCGTGAAGAAGCAGAATTTGGCACAGACGCCTTTAGATCACTTTGGAGAATTGCCGTTGATTATGCGTGGAATAAAGATCCACGTGCAGGTGATTACTTAAAAGAACATAGCTTAAATGGACCTTTTGATTTCCTCTATTACCGGATGCATGATAAAAAAGGTGATTGGGCAAAAACAAAAAATTATAACGAATCTGAGCGTTTAGCTTCAGTATATTGGCACAATGGCGATTACTGTTTATATGAATCTAATTATGAGCCAGCGGCGAATATTCCTAACAGAATAGAGAATGCCAATAATTCACGAGCTAATAGTGCTCAATATGCTGTATATTTATCCTATTTCTGGGCTTCATATCTCTATAAACCAACTGCCAAGAGTGAAGATATGATCAAAAGGCTAGTTGATCCTTTGGTAACTTTGGACGGCAATGGGTTTAGTAAAAGAAAATATATTGTTCCTCCAGACCAGATGGCAACAGAGACCAAAATTAACCTAGCCAGGCAATTTAAGGGTAAAGTAGACCCCAAGGAAGAAATTGGAATACCTTATCATGAGGGTGATGGTTGGCTTTGCAAAGACTCTTCTGGATATTATTGGACATTATTTGATCACTCAGAATGGAATGGCCAAATGGATTATTTTAGTAATCATTGGACTTGGTTTGGGTTAGCTTTTTTTGCAGGTGTTGTTAAGAATTTTTACAAAAATGAAAATATAGAGCCAAGTATTAGTAATTATGAGGTTTATTTAGACAAGGATTATCACTTTAAGGCTAAGGACTACATCAATGCTGAGGATTTCTATATATTAGCTAAAGGTAAGGATAAAAATCCTAAACACCGTGACTATTTTTATATTAAAGTTCAGGCGGAACAGAAGGACGCTATCCCAATTACTATTAAAGTGGTTGAAACAAGTAATAATTCTGGGATATTCAAGGGTGCGGGAACAATAGGATTAGACACTAGTGATGTAGCAGACCAGGTGGCTGGCAGTGCCGGTAAATATATTGAGTTATATCCAGTGCAAAATAATAATCTTAAAAAAAGATACCGCATAGGACAAATTATACTAACAAAGGTTATAGAAAATTTTGAAGATGGTTCCATTTTTGATGCTAACCCCATGTCCTGGTGGACAGACAGCTTAAAACCAAATACAGGAATACCAAAATATACAATTGGTAAAGATAAAGGTATATATATTTGGAGAGACAATAAATGGCATATTCGTTTTGTAGGAAATGGTGCTAAAGAAGTTTTCTCGGGGATGATACTTACTGACGGAGCAGTTGGTGATTATAAGGTTCTAAATAGTAGAGCAGAGGATAAGTTTCAGAAATCACCAAAATCATTAAACTTTACATTTATTGAAACTAATTCTGAGAGTGGAATCGATTTTACAATGCAGGGCACCTTTGTGGTTTTTGATATTAAATACAATGGGTTGTATAAACTTGATGCTTTTAAGATTGGAGCCAATTCTGACTCAGCATTTGGTGCTCCCCTCATACTTAAAAATGAAGGTGAAACTGGTACCTATAAGATAAATGTGAATAAGCAAATGGGGCTTAATTCACGATACTCAATGGTTATTGATAAGAAATTTATTGGTAAGATGTACCCCTATCTAGGTGGGGTTCTATCAAATCCAGAACATACAAATTGGCGAAATTTTGATGAATTTTCTTTTGATGTATTCTTGCCTAAAAATGTAGGCAATATACGAGTCGATATTCAGGATACCGATGGTACTGTAGCAATATTAAATGGCTATAATCCTTGGGATGACGTAAAAGGACCAGGTTGGTATAAATGGAGATCAAATAACCCCACAGGTGTCGATATTAATTCTGGTCTTGTACAGCCATATTCAATAAGATATAGAGACTGGTGGAAAGGATGGTCTTTTGATGTAGGCAGGAATGTAGATAAAACGAAAGAATTTGATTTAGGAAAAATTAAAAATATAATGTTTTGTATCCATGGTGGAGTAGAAGACTCTTCTCAAATATTAATTGATAATCTAACTTTAGAGAAAGTAAATTACTATTATGGACTTCACCAGCCTAGTGCAATCAGTAAAATAAACTTGTATACAGATCCTGAATATACTAATCCATTAGATTTATCTCAGCCATTGAAGCAAGAAATGATTTATATTGAAGTAGTTGGGAGAGATCCATCTCCTGAGTCTTTTGACAAATTTACCATGCGTGCTGAAACTTCGGATAAATTTCCAGGATGCTACAACATAGATGTTGTAGTTTCTGAAACCGCAGAGAACTCTGGTGTCTTTCGTGGCGAATTAAAAGTTGGAATAAACAGTGATCCATCTTTACATTTATTGGGAGCAGCTGAAGGTCAAAATATTAAATTATTTTCTTCTATTAATAGGTTTTTAGTAAAAAGAATAAAAGTTGGTGCTTTCAAGATTTCCGCAGTTATAGATTCATTTGATGATTTACCAGCGGGCCAGAAGCCAGAATCCTGGTGGATAGATACTATCGACCCTGCGAGCGGAAGACCCATATATCCTGCCGGAAACAAATTGGGATATTTCTTATGGAAAGAAGATAATGTATGGAAATTACGTTGGTCCGGAGACCAGAAAAAACATGAGTTTACTGGCGACTTATCTACCGATGGCGACTTTAGGATTTTGCAAAAATTATATCTTACAGGAGCTGATAAGGTAGATCTTGTTGCCCCTAACCATATTAGTATTAAGGCTTCCTCACAATTTGGCGAGGGTGGAATCGATTTTAAAGTTAGTGGTAAGTTTGTAGACTTCAACATATTAGTAGATAAAATGAAGTATCCCGATAAGACTTGGGTTGGGCCCTATGATTGGAATAAAGCTTACTCCGTGCCCTTTAGAGTAAATAGTTTCGGTAAAACGAAGTCTTATGACTTAGTTATATCCGATAAATTAGCAGTTTCAAAGCCAAATTCAATGCAAATTATTAAAACATATTCGAGTAAGGATTATCCATATATTGGTAAATGGGGGTTGGGTGGTGATTTAAGTAATTGGAAAGATAAAGACGAATTCACCATGTGGGTGTATCTGAGAACCAATCCAGGTAACATAAGGGTAGATATAGAAGACATAAATCGGCAGTCAGCTATATTACATGAGTACAATCCGTGGGATGCAAAAAAAGGTCCTGGTTGGTACAAGTGGACATCAGCGTATCCAGCTGGTTCTGCAGTATCTGAGAAAAAAATTGATAACATGCCAATTAAAGATAGACGCTTTTGGACATCATATAGCACAAATCTAGAGAAGAATGTTGATGTTACGAAGAAATTCAAAATAGATAATATCTTAAATATTGAGCTCGCTGTTGGCGGTGGCGAAAAGAAAGATGCTATAATTAATATCGATGAATTACATGTTAATAGAGCAAACCGACACATAGGTGGCTCAAACCCTTTACTAATTAGCAATATTACTTGCTTTGAAGATTCAAGTTACTCAAAACCATTTAAGAAAACCGTTAATCATCAAGTAGTTTATGTTGAGCTTCAAGGTGTGGATG
>CAIUUT010000091.1 GCA_903902445.1 uncultured Candidatus Marinamargulisbacteria bacterium | reverse complement strand
CTATAGACTCTGCTTTTATTCTTATAGTCATTTTCTCTATAATGCACCACTGAATAAATTGATTGTTTTTGACTATACTTACCGTATGCGCTTGGCAATAGAGATAAATTTCTGCCTGTGGAAAATTGTCTCTAAGGACCTTAAATATGGGAGTCGTTAGCACCATATCTCCAATTACATCGTTACGGGCTACTAGGATTTTTTTTATTGATGGGAAATTAATAGTTTTCATTATTTACCCAGAATTTCTTATTGGCTTTAACACTAAGTAGATTAAACTTTTCTTGATATAATTTAAGATAAGAAGTTACATCATTTAGGTTAGAAATATTCTTTTTGCCAATAATTAATAGTGGTTTTACGAACAACGATATGGGTAATACGTTATTAATAATTATCATTAGCATTCTTCCGAAAAATGGTAGAAAATGGATGACGGTTATATCTTCCTTTATGCACATATCCCAAAACTTTTTTATGTGAAAGATATTAAAATAATTTATGGTTATTACTCTAATGTTAGTTAAATCCTGTTCAATTTTCCTTGAAATATATTCATTACTTCGATTAGTAATTATGGCTACTGAAATTGACTGAGCAAAAGCATCATTTATTATTGGTTTATTGGCCAGTAAATCATTTGCCCCATTGATAATTTGGTCAACATTTATGGAATGCAAGCAATCGTCTTTTTGACATGTTGAAAAATTACAAGTATAGGGACAATGCGGAGTATTATATACAACTTTTACAGGAACTCCCCACGAATACCAACGAATAGGTTTTATGGCTTTTACACCCATAATATATACAGAGGGACACCCACAAGCTGCCGCTAAGTGAGTTACTCCTGTATCGGTCCCTATATATACACTAGATTGCATTAAAACAGCTATTAATTGGGGAATACTAGTTTTGCTTATAAGTTCAATTACGTTCTCTTTGTTATTTACTAATCGGATAACTTTATCGTTAAATTCTTGAAACATACTTTGTCCAGTTAATAATATATATCTATTTTTACAAGATAATTCATTAATTATTCTGGCATAATTTTCTGGTGTCCATAATCGGCCACCAGATCCTCCAAACTTCCCTATATGCAATACGATCCAATCTTGTTTTACGTTTTTTTCGTCGTATATTTTTGCAAGCGAAGGGATCTGAAGAATCAACCTCATTTGCCATTGTGTATGGTATTTTGTGCTATCAATTTTTATACTAAAATCGAAATCATTAATATTAAGACAACGTAAATATTGAAGATTGTATTCTATTACATGCTTGCTGTGGTCAGAATTATTTATGTAAACTCCCTTATTGAACACAAACCTCAGCAAACCTCTGTATTTATCGCCAATGCGAATTTTTATACCAGCCCTCAGGGGTAAAAGTGCCCATTTCTCTATGTGGTTGTACACTAAGGCAATGTTATATGCCTTTGCTCTAATAAACTTAATAAGCCCATCATAAGCCTCAATATAATCAGCTATGTTAATGAACTCATCTAACTCAGGAACGAAGCTAGATATTTCTTTATTGTTATTGGACCCTAAAACACTAATAAAACAGTCAGGCCATGCTTTTTTTAAACTTCTTATAACTGGTATAATAGAAATAAAATCTCCCAGGGCATCTGGCCTAATAATTAGAACTCGTTTCATGTGTAAATTTTCCTTCTAATTTGTGAATATTGAATAGTGAATATTGAATAGAAAGATGCAAATGAATTAATTAAATATTTTATTTTCATTTAAGGTGCTCTTTAATAAATATTTCAGCGGTATCAAAAATATATTTAGCATTAATAACTGTATTACATTTTTCATTTACTGGGCATTGTTTCTCGTGCGAAGTGTTTGAGCATGGAGCACATTGTATTGGACTCTGCACTACGATACTATCTGCAATTCCTCGTGGACCAGTATCCTTGGGATCGCTAGCTGTAAAAATAGTTAAACAAGGTACATTCAAAGCGCTGGCAAGATGCAAGGGACCTGTGTCGCCAGAAATAAATAATTTGGCGTTAGCCAAAAGACCTAATAATTTAGCCAGCTTATTAGTTTTACCTGTGAAATCCATGATGCGAAGATGTTTATTGCTAATTTGTTTTTTAACAAGTCTTACATGTCTTCTTTCAAAAAAACTTCCGGTAAAGGCAAAGACGACACTTGGAAAATAACTGTTTAGCAATTCGCATAACTGAGCGTATATATTTTCGTTTATAAAGCGAGAATTAAATTCTTTCTTTTTTAGCAGCATATTTGTGTTAAGAGTATGATTACCCAAGTGTATGCATATTAAGCTGATATTTGCGAACTTACGATTAAACGTATTAACATATTTTTCTGCCTGCTTATTAATATTAAGAAAATACTTATTATTATAACTTTCAATATTTGCTAATTTGATTAAGTTGAGATAATTATCAATGATATGATTTTTTGGATCTTGATATATAGCCATTGCATCAGTTGTTGGAGATTTCGACATGTAATAAATGTTGTTACATCTAAGAAAAGAAGTATAAAATTCATGATGCTCAATATAGGCATCAAAATTGAAGAAAAGATCGAAGGTAATATTAATGAGTGCCTTCTTAATACTTTTTTTGGCAGCTTGGCCATTGTAAAAATTATAGACAATTATTTTGTTAATGAAACTGTAATTTTTGAGTAAGTCAACGCCGCGTGGAGAAGTAACATAAATAATATTTGCGTTAGG
>CAIUUT010000090.1 GCA_903902445.1 uncultured Candidatus Marinamargulisbacteria bacterium | reverse complement strand
ATTTTATGCTAACCAATTGCGTGTCTCAATTATTTATTATTGGGATTCCTCTTATTTATATATTATATTTCCAACACAAAAATAACCCTAACTTTAAATATTTTTGGCTTGGATTAGCTATAAGTTTCCTTACTTCAGTAAAATTTTTTTTTCTCTTCTCTCCAATATTTATTATTAGCATAATTGTTTTTGTTGTCATTGAACTATTTGTCAGACGATTCTTCCACGTCGTATATCCCAAAATAGATTTCAATGATTTAATCTTTTTCATTATAGGTTACTTTAGCCTAAAATTAATATCCTTAAGTTTCATAAATATATTAACTTTCATGGCCAATTTATCGCTATTTTCTTCGCCAGAAGCGCTTAAGGTAGTTGCTAATCAGAATATTGAGTTGCCCAAGATATTAATTTCCACCTTGTTAAACGGGCTAAATATATTCACCTACACGCTATTATTATTTTGGTTTATTAAAATCCAGTTAAAAAGCAACGCTAATCTATATTGGTTAAAAGAAATATTTATCGTGCTAATCCATTTTACTTACTTATATCTTCAATCAATATTCATTCAACAACTTGGCAACGCCTCTTTTAGCTTTTACTGGGTTGCCCTGCAAATTAGTCTTGCTATCGCACTTTCCATGGCGGTCATCAAAGAACCCAATCCAAAAAATGCCACATAAAAACGAACAATACCACATTAACAACGCTACTTCAGTTTTAAAGGAAGGTGGAATAATTGCCCTGCCTACAGACACAGTTTACGGACTCGCTGCTGATGCATTTAATGAGGTTGCTGTTGAGAAGATTTCGCTGCTCAAAAAAAGAGAAAACACAAAAAATTACGTTTTACAAATAGATTCTATTAATAAGCTTACTCAACTTGTCGATGAAGTAAATAATCTTACAAAAGGAATTTTAGAAAATTATTGGCCTGGAGAAATAACCTTTATTTTCAAAACTAATCCGAATCTTAAACTATCCTATATACAAGAAACCATCGCCATTAGAATACCCAATAATCCTCTTACATTAGCTCTTTTAAAGGAATATCCTAACCCCCTTGTAGTTACCAGTCTTAATTATTCTGGACAGCCACCCATTACTACATTTAGTGACATCCCTGACTCCCTGAGAAATGAGCTTGACTATGCTATCCCCTTTAATGAGGCGTTATCTGGACTATCTTCTACCATTGTTGACCTAACAAAAACCCCTCCTACCCTACTCCGCCAAGGCAAAGTCAAATTTCAAATTAACCTTCATTAATATCCCAAAAAGCATTATAATGATATTCGAACTTTAAGGAGGACTTGATGGCTATTAAATCTCTAGAAACAACTGACAAAATAAAAGATAACGTTATGGAGTTAATTGATTTTAGGATTTTCAAAAAGACAAGTACTGGAAAGACCAAGGAACAAATTTTTGGGATTAACGTTTACAAAGTGAAGGAAGTCATTTTTAAACCTCAGCATATTAACAAAGTTCCTAGTTCTAAAGATTGCTTGGAAGGCATGATAAATCTCCGAGGTGCAGTTATCCCGGTTATTAATTTGCAAAAGAAATTAGGGTATGATTCCGACACGTTAAACTCTGATTACTTGGTAATCACAGAGTTTAACAACCTAATTTGTGGTTTTATGGTAAATGAAATAAAAAAAATTAGACGTATCAATTGGGAAAATATTGTTGCTCCACCCCCCGAAATAAAGAACGAATACGGAGATCTGATTTCCTCTATTACACTCTTAGATACGGGCGAGATTATGTTAATCATTGATTTTGAAAAAATTATTGGTGATATGGAAGATCGTAAATTCGAACTTGAGGTTAATCTTGAAGAAGTCGAGAAACCAAAAGAATGCAAAACTATACTTTGCATTGATGATTCATCCATGGCAAGGATGATGGCTAGAAAAACTCTTGAATCCGTTGGCTATACCATTCTTGAGGCGATAAATGGAGTAGATGGGCTTAATGTTTTAAAGGAGAAGGCCAAGTTAGCCGCAGAAAAAAATGAAAGTATTTTAAATTACATAAGTGGTATTATCTGTGATATTGAAATGCCCTTAATGAATGGATTTACCTTCACTAAAACCATGAAAAGCGATCCACTATTAAGTTGCCTACCCGTTGTTTTGCACTCATCTTTAAGCAAAAGCGTTATGGCTTCTAAGGGTGAAGATGTTGGAGCCATGGATTTTTTAACAAAATTTAATGCCAACAATTTAATTGAAGCTGCCAACAAATTCTAATGGATATCTTAATTGTAGACGACAAAAATGATATTTTAACCTTAGTAAAGACTATTTTCGAATTTGAGGGTAACTCGGTAACAACCTGCAATAATGGATTTTCTGCTGTTGATTTATGTCGTAAGAAAAAATTTCCTGTTATTTTTTTAGACTTAATGATGGAAGGAAAAGACGGATACTCCACACTCAAGGATATTCGACAAACAGAAGCCAACAAAGAATCCTATATAATTGCGTTAACAGCAAAGGCTTATGCTAGTGATGTTAAGGAAGTACTAGAACAAGGATTCAATTCTCATTTTGCAAAACCCTTTAGAGTTAATGACCTATTAGAGAAATTAAAAGAAGCAAGCTCCCACTAAGAATAAAAACTAAGTTCCAGAAAGAAAAATAAGAAACGGGACTCTGTGCGAATAACACACTCAAGCAACTACCAGTTATGAAGTATAACTTCTCAAAGCCTCTTCTTCGCTATTAAAAATATTAATCTTTTTTGAAATTTTGGTAATATCTAATACTCTTCTAACATCAGCATTTGGGTTGATGATACTAAAAATACCACCCTTTTCAACTACTTGTTTATAGCTATCAAATATTGCGCCTAAACCTGAAGAATCAACATAATTCACATATTTCATCTCAAGAACAATCTTCACATTTCCTTTTGGAAATTCCTCTTCTACCGCTTCAGTAAGCATGAAATTATTATCTACATCTAATTCAATATCCCCAACAACCTTAGCACCCTCTAAACTTGCACCTAAACTTATTATTACTACACCGTTTTTATTCTCTTTACTAATTTCCACAGAGAGCACCCTCCTTACATTTGAATCAAAACATCTAAGAATACTATAATATCCTTAACTAATCCGTGTCAATATTTTATCAACAAAACATCTTTATTACAATGCTTAAGCTAAATCCTGTTAGCCCAAAGTGATAATGTCACCCCTGAGCAAAGTAGAAATGTCACTCTATGGTATAAAATAGACTTCTTTTAAAAAAGTAAAAAGGAGTAATACAGATGACAGGAGGAGT
>CAIUUT010000089.1 GCA_903902445.1 uncultured Candidatus Marinamargulisbacteria bacterium | reverse complement strand
TTCACTAATGATTTGCTAACAGCCACTAAACTTATTGAATTTGATGAGTCATTGAAACCACTAGATAAAAAAAATAAGCTGGCTGCATTAACGGAACTAGTTAATAAAACTGGCATTTCAGAGTCGCAAATTGAAGAGCAAATTAACAAAAATATCCCAGCTAAAACAACTGTTACTTTAAGCAAAATTAAAAATTTTACATACTCAGATATTTTGCCGGCTAGTAAGTTTACCTATAATAAAGATACTTGCGAATTAACTATAATTGGGGTATTGAATAATGCAGAAATAGCTGAATTAAAGAAAATATTCCCAGGAAAAGAAGATGAAATAGGCAAGCAAGCACAGGCTAGTTTTGATAACACAAAAAAAGTAAGTAATTTATTTAACTTATTAAGTAAGGAAAAGTTAATTGGCTTACTTGATAAAATTGAGAAAACTGATAAGACAAAATTTGAAAACACTGTAAATATACTTACTGGAAAGGCTCTTGAAACGTGCCTAAATTATTTAAATATTTCTACAAATGAAGAAGACCTTTGGCTAATAGATCCATATTCTGGTTACCAACAACTTTCCAGAGCCATATTAAAAGCTAGGTGGAACGAAGATACTTTACCAGGACCAATTAAACTTGCAAATTTGGGATCTTTTGTTAATAGCGCAATGAACATACCCCCAGATCTATTAACCAAAATAGATGAAAATGAACTAAAGATTAGTAACCAAATCGTTACAAAGGCTAGTATGAACCTAGACCTATATATCAATAACATTATCAGCAGCGCTTGGTTTCAAGAATATCCAAATACAAACGTCAACTTTCCAAAAACGAATGATACAGCAATTGCTTTGATGGCAGCTACTAGAAAAAGCACTCAACTATTATCTTTACGTTATAAGTTAGATCAAGAAAAAAATATTCTAGATAGTAAGCTAAACTCAACCCTTGCAGCTTGGGAAAAAGACAGACTAATCGAGTTGAAAAATAGGCCAGAAGTTAACGGTCCAAATGGATTTTCAACTGAAGAAAAGCTCTTACTAAGTAATATCAGCAAAAAGGGTGACATGTTGGGATTAAGCGCTTATGAAATCAATCTATTAAAGGCGATTAAGGGTAAAATTGACAATAAAATTAATGAAATAAATACTAATATCCTCGAAAGTATAAAAAATGAAAAAAAGATTAGATCAGCCATAACCACTGAAAATAGTGGAGAGAAATTAACGCAGATAGTTAAAAATGTTGAACAAGATATTCTTACCAGCATTAAGGAAATAAGCAAAGTAACAGAACCATCAAAGGAACAGCTTAATAAAATTCTACTAAATATTCAAAGTGAATTATATTTGCTTGGCATTAGTTCAGCAGATAATATAAAGATATCGCAATTATCTAACGAATTAGCAAATTTACAAACTTTAAGTGATAAGGAATTAGACACGGAATTCCGAAATAAACTTCCATCATTTTTGAGACAATACACTGAACTACAAGATATATTAACTCAAACTGAAACCAAGAATACGGTAACAACAGCTTCAATTGGTAATTTAGAAAATAAAAAAAATACATTCAAAGAATTAATTTCTTTAATTGAAAAAGGAAATCAGCTAAGCGCAAAGGCAGCCATAAATAAAGCCCCCCAAACAATGAATGACCTGCTGGACAACGACATTGCCAAAATTAAGCAGCATATTCTTGTTGAGAAGGATGAAACAGAATTAATTAAGCTAAATTTTTTATTGAAAAAGTTACTTGGATTAAAAGTTGATTTTGAACCAAATAAATATACAGAGTTTAACAAAATACATTTGCAAGTTTCCGAAGTAGATGCGTTGTTTTTGAAAAAAAATCGGTCATTCATTGAAGCCAATGGGCTAGGTAATGTAGACGCATTATTAAGAGAAATCGAGCAAGCAAATAAGGAACTAGCACAACAAGAAGCCCAGCTAAGGTCTCGTGTACCAGAAGCTACCGACAACAATCTATCGAGTAACACTCTGTCCGCACAACAGGAAAAGCTGGCCAAAGAAAGCCAAGAAGCTATTTTGGAATACTCCATGGCCGAAGCTAAAAAAGATGATATTAATAACCGAATCGCACAACTGAGAAGAGAAGAACTGCGCCAAGCGCAAGAAGCCCTCGCCTAGCCTACTTTAAGCTTTCAGGTACCATTTTGAAATATTAGGCGCAACCTATATTTTGCAGGTTTTCAATTTCCCGAGTATGCTTGCCCAGTGCCAAACTGTGGGTTTCGGAATTGGCTTCCAAGCGGGAAAGACGTTTGTTGTGTTTATGACTCGTGTCTTTTAATGGCGATAAAATTTCTTTAATACTGCCAACTTCGGTACGTACAAACTCTTTAATTGACAGCGTTTGATCCTGTAACCTTTTCTCCAGCTGATTGGTAATATCTATGTGGAAACTAGCCACTTCTTCAGAAATATCGGAAAATCCACGATCCATTTTGCCCTCTAACGATAGCAAATTACTCTTTTACCACTCACGTCTCACGCATTTTGCATTCCACGTCCCTTGTCCCTCGCATTTTCCTGTCACCCTTAGCTATTCACTAATTCAACAGCGGATCAGCCAAACTAGCCTGTGCAAAGCCTTTGGCGCGTAGTTGGCAAGCGGGACACTCTCCACAAGGCGGGAACTGGCCTTTGTAGCACGTGTGAGTGAACTGCATGTAGTCAAGAGCCCCTACTTCTTGGGCAAGCATGACCGTCTGGTATTTGTTCTTGTCCACGAGTGGGGTATGTATCTTGAACGGGAATTCCATGCCTAAGGAGATGGTTTGTTGTAAACTTTCTATGGTCTCTCGCCGACAATCTGGATAACCACTGTAGTCCACCTGCGAAACGCCTAAAATTAGGTTGGGGATTTGTCGCTCGTAGGCATAGGCGGCTGCAAAAGTAACAAAAATCAGGT
Organism: uncultured Candidatus Marinamargulisbacteria bacterium; assembly: GCA_903902445.1. GTDB lineage: Bacteria > Margulisbacteria > Riflemargulisbacteria > GWF2-35-9 > GWF2-35-9 > CAIUUT01. Next base: position 4,019 of record CAIUUT010000089.1, on the reverse strand, counting down.
TGCGTCCTGGTACAAAAGTTGTGGGAAGGCCATTAGCCTCATTTAGCTTAATCTCTTTGTCACTCATCATGGCGTTGTCGGTGAGTTGGGAAAGGCTTTCGATGGTCACCAACTTATGTTTAATCCCAGTAAGTTCGGCGAGTTTCTTGGCGCAGTCCAGTTCTCGGCGGTGGCGTTGACCATAGTCGAAAGTAATGGCTTCAATGTTGGTAAATTTTTTCTTGGCCAAAAACAAACAAGTAGTCGAGTCTTGACCTCCACTGAGAATAACTAAGGCTGAATTTTCTTTTACCATAATTGGAATAAATTATAGCAGGTATTCTAGTATTTTTCCTTCTACTTTCATTATTTCACACTCATAACATTTCCCACTAATAACCAACTATTTATTATGGCAAGGGGGAATAAATCTTGTAGATTATTTGTTTAGCTTCAACTTTTTGTGTACTTCATGGCTTCACTCATAGTGTTCCCATCCTCTATGTATTTTTTCACATCTGGTTGCAAAAGAGCAGCTTGTTGTGCCACAATACTTGGCTGAGTTGTTTTAGCAGTTGCTTTGGGCGCCTGAGTAGGTGCCGTTGGGACAACTTTTTTTGCAGTAGCTACAGGAACTGCCACCTGCTTGTAATTTTGATTATTATTTGAACCATCCACTTTTGTAATACCCATAATTATCTCCTTTTCTTAAGCTATAATTTATACATTATTTGCTTGTATGTTTTACTTATTCCCTAAAAGCAAGCATATTAAACATCAAATTATACATTGTCCTATTGAAAGCTCAGAAAGATTTTGGAGTACTAGAGTTGAGGGAAATCACGGCCAACTTGGCTCATTGCCAAGGAAAAAACATGCTGTTGTTTCGCACGTTCTGCCGCAATGATTTTCATAGATTTAACGCCGGGCACAAGTTTTCTCATTTCCTGATTTTCTTGTTTATCCGCGCTTCTATTTATAACCTTAGGAACTATCTTTACACCGTGATTAATGATTACCTTCACATCGATGTCGTAAGTAAAAACCATAATTAATAGCTCCTTTATTGTTTATTGAGTTTTTCCCCTGCTCTAATTAATATATCGGAAGGTTTACCAATTAATTCCAATTATATTTCATGAAGTAATAAATATATTGCATAAAATGTATCGTAATCACAAGAAACTGCATCTCAACTAATATGCACCTGATAAAACTAATTGTATTTATGATTTTAGGAGGACTCGCCGGCTTAGCTTACTATAAGTTTGTGGGCTGTAGGTCTGGAGCTTGTCCCATAACAAGCAATCCCTATATGTCTATCGGATACGGCGCACTTATTGGCCTGCTATTGTATAAATAAGACAACATCTTACTCATCTAATTTAGTCCCACAAATAATATTATTTTGAAAGAATAAACAGATTTACTTTAAGGTTTTTAGGAACTTTTCTGCAGATAAGGCCGCAACAGTGCCATCGCTTACAGCAGTAGTTATTTGTCTATAGCGCTTACTTCGGATGTCGCCAGCAGCATATATTCCCGCCAGCCCCGTTTCCATATCTTCATTTACGACCACGTAGCCCCATTGGTCTAGGGTAAGCACATCCTTAAACAAGGCTTGTTGGGGCTGATAGCCCACGAAAACAAACACACCTTCTCCTTGGTCTAAAACCTTACGCTGCCCTGTTTTCATATCCTCTACTTCAAGTTTTTCGAAATGATTACTGCCCAGAAAGGCTCGGGGTTCATGCGACCACAACACAGATATTTTGGGATGATTCAAGGCTTCTTCCACTGCAGTGGCATTGGCTTGCAACGTATCAAACTGGTGAATGATGGTTAAACTCTTTACATATTTGGTAAGGAAAAGAGCTTCTTCCACGGCCGAGTTCCCTCCACCGATAACATACACATTTTTACCTTCGTAAAAACTTCCGTCACAAGTGGCACAATAAGATATTCCTTTGCCCGCAAATTCTTTTTCACCGGGCACACCCAGTGACCTAGGTTTAGAGCCTGTTGCTAAAATAATGGCTTTGGCTTTGATTAACTGTGCCTGATCAACTGTTATCGTCTTTTCCTGAAGATTTAAGTTTGTTATTTCAGCTGCCATCATAACGGTAGCACCAAAACTTTTGGCCTGCTGATTCATTTTGTGCATGAGAGCATAGCCGTTTATCATCGTTTCCGTTCCTGGATAATTGGCCACCAAATGGGTTACATTTACTTGCCCACCTGGCATACCGCTATCAATCACCAACGTATTTAACTTGGCTCGAGAAGCGTAAATGGCAGCCGTTAGTCCAGCTGGCCCCGCGCCTATGATGGCTAAATCAACTTCCTGAGGTTCCTTAAGTACTGAGGATATTAGGTCAGTCGGAAGCTCAAAGTTTTCTTGCACGGCTTTTACGATCTCACTCTTTAAGACGGCGCCCGACAGTCGTTTCCCTATTTCTTTACCATCTTTATAAAACAAAAGGGTTGGACTGGAGCGTACATTTAGCTCAGTAGCCAATTCTTTATTGCCTTGGCGAAATATTTTATAGGCTACAAAGTGGTCGGCATATACATGGGCGATTTCTTCCAATTTTGGGGCTAAGGCTTCGCAGGGGGGGCAATCGGTAGAGTAAAAATCCAACACCACATAACCAGTGCTTTTTAGTATTTTTTCTTCAAACTCATTACTGCTAATTTCTTGTACCATACTCTCTTAGATGCCGTACATTATAAAAAGGATACATTTTCAAAACTGTGAGAGAAAATGCTCTTTATAATAACTGACTCCTTCCTGCATTATCGCTTTTATGGGCTTACAGTTTGGAGCCATAATGCTTCCTGTCCTGTCTTTGGAAATAACACCACAACCTCCACCGCACACCACCCCCACAGAACACGTTTCACACTGTTCAATCGCTAAAATATTGCGCTCTTGCCACTGCTGTAGCTGGCTTTTCTCCCAACTAACCTGCGGATAAAAAGTTCCAAGTTCATAGCCCTCACGGCCGCAACTGGCTGTACAACCAAAAATTCTACCCGAAGCATCAAAAACAAACTCAGACTTGCCTGCTGGACAAGTGTCGAAACTTGGCATATACATCTCACCCCTGGTAACCAACTGGGTTATTCCAAAAAAAGAGGGAACATGTAGTTTTTTTAATATGGAAAAAACGGCTGCCAGTTTTACATACTCCTTTACCATTTCATCTAGAGAGTACAAATCCGCGGGTGTCACATATTCATTAATGAGCTCATAGTTGCGCCCCATAGACGTTTTGAACTTTCCTACAGGCAGAGAAAATAACCCTACTTCCTGCAAAGTTTGTGCTAATGCAGGTAACGTGAACATGGTTTGGCGATCAATGATAAGTCGTATATTTATAGGAAAACCTACCTGCGCAGCTTTTATTAAACCATTTAGAATACGATCGAAACTATCCAGTCCATCCTTGGTTTTCCTGCGTTTATTATGCTCATGCCGGCTGCCATCTAGAGAAACGTGAATCTCGCGAATGGTAGCCTCCTGCAGAATTGGGATGTACTCTTCTAAATTATAGCCGTTTGTTACCACGGAAAGCTCTATGTCATGCAGCTTAGCCTGTGCCACGATAGAGCGAATTAGGTCTTTTTGCTTAGCACTGTTTAGGAGCGGCTCGCCACCAAAAAGCGTAACCATCACGCTGCGCTTCTGCTGATTGCGGTAGTCCACGACAAACTTGAAAAAAGCCGCTACCACCTCTTGGCTCATAAGAGCAGAAGAACCCTCTAGCCCCTTTTGGTAACAGTAAGCACAATTAAAATTACAGCCATAAGTAGGAACAAGAATGAATTGTGTTTCATTGGTTGAATTGGAACCATTAAAATCTGCAAAGCGTTGGGTGGTATAGGTCTTTTCCTCTTCGGCACTTTTAAAAAAATAACCTCTATCCAGTAATTCTGGTGAAATACTCTGTACTGTAGAACCTTTTTCAAAGACTTGCAGGTCGGCTTCATCGCCAACATCGCAAGCCCCTGAAAGTAGATTTAAAAAAACATATTTG
>CAIUUT010000088.1 GCA_903902445.1 uncultured Candidatus Marinamargulisbacteria bacterium | reverse complement strand
GTTAAAGGCGGGCTACAACGACTATGACAAGAATCTGTATCTGGGTTCCACGCTAAGTCTTTCGAGCTTTTATATCGATTACTTGTTCTCCAACAACGAGCTAGCTGCCGTCCACCAGTTCGGCATGGGCATTAGCTTCTAAATAAGCAAGAATAAATGAAGATATTTCAAGTTCAAGCAAAATAATGAATTGACACTGGGCGCTAAACATGATAAATTCTGCACCTGTTGATTTTTACAAATATATTAAGAGCAAGGAGATCATGAGTTGAGAGTTTTAGTAACATTAGTCTGTACAGAATGTGATCGCAAGAATTATCATACGAATAAAAATAAGAAAAATACAACTGAAAAGTTGGAGCTTAAGAAATATTGTAAGTGGTGTAAAAAAAGCACTTCTCATAAAGAGGGAAAATAGGCCTGTAGCTCCAATTGGTAGAGCGGCGGTCTCCAAAACCGCATGTTATCGGTTCGAGTCCGGTCAGGCCTGCCATATTTAGTTTGTATGGGTCTGATTATAAAGGTTGAAATAATGAAGATTAAAGAATTCTTAATGGATACAAAACTGGAAATTACGAAAGTAACTTGGCCAGATAGAAAAAAAGTAATGTCTTTAGTGGTGGTAATATTTGTTATTTTAACTTTGGTTTCTTTGTATGTGTTTGTACTAGATAGTGCTTTATCGTTTGGAATTGGTGCAATTGAAAGAATAAAGTTTTAGGTAAGAGGAAAAAATGATAAAAAAAGCAAAAAGCGATACGGAAAATATTTCAGAACAGGTTGTAGTTCAAGAACCTGTTGAGGCTACCGATGTTCCTGAGGAGGAACAAATAGAGCAGGAAGTGGTTTTAGATAGAAGTCTTGGTGAGTGGTATATTATTCAAACTTACTCAGGGCAAGAATATAAAGTAAAGAAAAGTTTAGAGCACAGAATGAGTGCGTTATCTTTACAAGAACAAGTTTTTGAAATCCTCATACCTGAAGAAGATATTATTGAGGTAAAAAATAATAAAAAAGTTGAAAGTACGAAAAAAATGTATCCTGGCTATATATTTGTCAGAATGGTTTTTGATGATACTTTGTGGTATATAATGAAAAGAATTCCAGGCATTTCTAAGTTTATGGGAAATCAAAAAATGCCTTTGCCTGTAAAAGACGATGAGATGCTAAAGGTTCTTAGACAGGTTGGAGTTAAGGTTCAGAAGTATCAGATAGACTTTGAAATAGGTGATATTGTTAAAATTATCGCTGGTCCTTTCAGAGGTTATACTGGTCCGGTAAAAGAAATTAATGCAGAAAAAGGTAAACTAAAGTCAATGCTTTTGATATTTGGCAGAGAAACGCCAGTTGAAATCGATTTTGATCAGGTTGAAAAAGCTGCTAAGTAAGTAGTGGAGGTATAATTGTGGCACCGAAAAAAATAAAAGGTTTAATTAAATTACAGTTACCAGCGGGTAAGGCGAATCCAGCACCACCAGTAGGTCCGGCTTTAGGACAACAGGGTGTTAATATTATGGAGTTTTGTAAAGCTTATAACGAGCGAACAAAGGATATGGCTGGACAAGTAATTCCAGTAATTATCACTGTTTACATCGACAGAAGTTTTGATTTTATTCTAAAAACCCCACCTGTTTCCGATATGCTTAAGAAGGCGGCGGGAGTAGATAAAGGTTCTGGAGAGCCAAATAAGAATAAAGTTGGTTCTGTTACGATGGCAAAGGTAAGAGAAATTGCTCAGACTAAATTAAAAGATTTGAATACTGTAAACATCGAAGCTGCGGTTAATACCGTACTTGGTTCTGCGCGCAGTATGGGAATTGAAGTTAAGTCGTAATCACTAGTGGAGGAAAAAAATGAGAAAGCGTTCTAAATCATATAAGGAAAAACTAAAACTAATTGAGCCTGGGAAAAAGTATTCTCTAGATGAATCAATTGATGTATTAGAAAAGTTTCCTAAAGCTAAGTTTGATGAAAGTGTGGAGTTTACTGTCAAGCTAGGTATTAACACCAAACATAGTGATCAACAAGTTAGAGGAACAATTATTCTTCCTAGTGGTTCTGGTAAAAATATGAAGGTGGCGGTTATTGCTAAAGATGAAAAGCTTGTTGAAGCCGAAAAAGCTGGTGCTGAGGTTTTCGGTGCTGAGGAACTTATTGAAAAGATAAAAGGTGGGTGGGTAGATTTTGATGTTTTGATTACCACTCCTGATATGATGAGATTTGTGGGTGTGCTTGGTAAGGTTTTAGGAAAAAGAGGGTTAATGCCTTCTCCAAAGACTGGAACCATTACTAATGATATTAAAAAAGCAATTGAAGAAGTTCGTAAAGGTAAAGCTGAATATCGTGCTGATAAGCAGGGTATTATGCATATGGCTATTGGCAAGGCGAGCTTTACAAAGGATAAGTTAAAAGCGAATATTTTAGCGGTTTATGATGCTTTACTAAAGGCAAAACCTTCAACAGCTAAAGGGGTTTATGTAAGAGGCGTATATTTAGCCAATACAATGAGCCCAGGTGTCGAATTAGACGCCATGAATATGAATTAATTACAACCTAAGACAGTAGGGGCCACGAGGCATAATGATCCTACCGAGGTGGAAAAAGTGAACGTTATACTATTTCTCCCTACTATAGTCTTGAGTTATAAATTTAGAAATGGAGGATGGTTAAGTTGGTAAAAGAATATAAAAAAGAATCAGTAGTAGAGTTAATTGAAATATTTTCAAAAAATAAAGTAGCTTATTTCGTTGACTATCAAGGTCTCAATGTTGAGAAAATTACAGCTCTAAGAAGATCCTTAAAACAAAACAATTCCGAAATGAAAATTTTCAAAAACACTTTAGCCATATTGGCATTAAAGGAAACTAAAAAAGAAGCACTTGCTGGAGCGCAGGCAGTTCTAAAGGGTTCAACTGGGATTGTTTTTGCCAGTGAAGATCCTGTTGCCTCTGCCAAAGTCTTGGTAGATTTTTTAAAAGAAAATGAGAGTTTTAAGATTAAGGGAGCAATTTTAGAAAATAGTTTTATTGAAGCGAAGTTGGTAAGAGACATCGCAGCGTTACCATCTAAAGATGTTCTAATTTCTAAATTATTGATGTTATTAAATAGCCCAATTACTGGATTTGTTAATGTGTTGCAGGGAAATATGCGTAACTTCGTTTATGCTCTCACGGCAATAAAAGATAAAAAGAGTGTTTAATTTAAAAGGAGGTGAATAAGTAATGGTAGATCTAAGCAAGGAATCAGAAAAGGTTATTGAAGCTGTGGAAAAAATGACAGTTTTAGAATTGTCACAGTTAGTTAAAGCATTGGAAGAAAAGTTTGGTGTAACTGCAGCAGCTCCAGTAGCAGCAGCAGCAGCAGCAGCTCCAGTAGCAGCAGTGGAAGAAGTTAGTGATGAAGTTTCAGCCATTCTTGTCTCAACAGGTGATAAGAAGATCGCTGTATTAAAGGTAGTTAGAGAGTTAACTGGATTAGGTTTAAAAGAAGCCAAAGATTTAGTTGATGGCGTTCCTAAGCCTGTAAAAGAGAAGATCAAAAAAGAAGAAGCTTTAGAGATCAAGAAGAAACTTGAAGCAGAAGGCGCAGTAGTAGAAGTTAAATAATATTGAATGTTTTAAAATAGGGGGAGAATTTCTTTCTCCCCCTATTAAATTTTAAATAGAGGTGAATGCTTAGTGGCTATAATAGTTGCTCCCAGGGAAGCCTTACATAAGGAAAAAATCGTTGATAGGGTTAAAATTTCTAACCTTATTGAAATTCAAAAGAATTCATTTGAAGAATTTGTTAAAGAAGGAATTAAAGAAGAATTAAAGGCTATTTCTCCAATTAAAGGTTTTGGAAATAGATTAGAACTCGAATTCTTGGAAGATTATGAATTAGGAGAACCCGATTACTCTATGGAAGAGTGTCGTGATAGAGAATTAACATTCTCAGCGCCATTAAAAGTAAAAGTAAGACTTATCGATAAGGAAACCGGTGAGGTTAAGGAACAGGAAGTTTATATGGGAAATATTCCTGTAATGACTGAAAAAGGTACTTTTCTTATCAATGGAGCAGAAAGAGTTGTTGTAAGTCAATTTGTTCGATCGCCTGGTGTTTACTTTAAAGATAAGACAGATAAACAAGGAATCGTAACATTCCATGCAACAGTTATACCAAGCAGAGGTGCATGGCTAGAAATTGAAACAGATAAAAGTGGTGTATTGTATGTTCACGTAAATAAAGTTAGAAAATTACCCTTAAATGTTTTTTTAGGTGCAATCGGTATTGATCATGAGACGATGTTTGAAAAGATCAGTGATAAGCAACTTATCCAAAATACGATTGATAAAAGTGGCGTAAATGATAAAGAAAATGCCTTAAAAGAAGTTTATTATCGTTTAAAACCTGGAGATCCTTTCAACGAAGAGGCCGCCAAAAACCTAGTTAAGGGATTGTTTTTTGATAATAAATCATATGATTTAGGTAAAGTTGGAAGATATAAATTAAATAATAGATTGCATTTAAAAGTTGACGACAACACAACGGTTCTTACAGATAATGATATTTTTGCCATAGTAAATGAGATTATGCGTTTAATCACAGGCGAAGGCTTAACGGATGATATCGATCATTTAGGAAATAGAAGAGTTAAATGTGCTGGTGAGTTAATGCAAAAACAACTTAGAGTTGGTTTAGCTAGACTCGAGCGTTTAGTAAATGAGCAAATGAGTGTTGTTGAGCCAGATGATGTTGTTCCTCAAAAACTCATTAATATTAGGCCATTAATGGCTGTAATGCGTGAGTTTTTTGGCACATCGCAATTATCACAATTTATGGATCAAACTAATCCATTAGCTGAGTTAAATCATAGAAGAAGGTTATCAGCACTTGGGCCAGGTGGTCTAACTAAAGAAAGAGCAGGTTTTGAAGTTCGTGATATTCATCCTTCACATTATGGAAGAATATGCGTTGTAGAAACTCCTGAAGGTCAGAATGCTGGTCTTATTGGTCCTCTGGCTGTGTTTGCAAAAATTAATAAGTTTGGTTTTATTGAAACTCCTTATATGAGAGTGCAAAAAGGTAAACTGACTGAGGAAATAGTCTACTTTACAGCGGATATTGAAGATTACTACAAAATAGCACCGTACGACATTAAAATTAATGACGGAAAAATAGTAGAAGAAAGAGTTCCCGTAAGATACAGAAAAGAATTCGTCTATGCAAAAGCTGAAGATGTCGAATACGTTGGAATATCACCAAGACAAATGTTTGGTATTTCTACTTCTTTAATACCCTTCTTAGAACATGACGATGCGAATAGAGCTCTTATGGGTGCCAATATGCAACGTCAAGCAACTCCATTGCTTTGTCCAGAGAGACCTTTTGTTGGTACTGGCTTAGAATTTGATGTTGCTAGATATGCAGGTTCACTTTTGCTTTCAGATGATGATGGAGAAGTAACCTATGTAGATGCTACAAAAATAATTATAAAGAATTCCAAGAAAAAGGAAAGAATTTATAAATTGGTTAAGTATCAAAAGAGTAACCAAAGTACTTGGGTAAATCAGCAACCAATAGTTGACTTAGGTCAGCATGTAAAAGCTGGAGATGTTATTGCTGATGGCGCTTGTACTAAGGATGGCGAGCTAGCCCTAGGTAGAAACTTAGCGATCGCTTTCGTTCCTTGGGAAGGTTTAAACTTCGAAGATTCTGTGTTAATTAGTGATCGATTAGTAAAAGAGGATGTTTTTTCTACAGTTCACATTAATAAGTTTGAAATTGATGTAAGAACAACCAAACTGGGTGATGAAGAAATAACTAGAGAAGTTGCCAATGTTTCTGAGGAATTATTGGCCAATCTTGATGAAGATGGCATTGTAAGAGTAGGTGCGGAAGTAAAACCAGGAGACATTCTGGTTGGTAAAGTTACGCCTAAGGGTGAAACAGAGCCCCCTGCTGAAGAGAAGTTGTTAAGAGCTATTTTCGGTGATAAGGCCAGAGATATGAAAGATACTTCCTTAAGAGTCTCCCCTGGAGATTATGGTAAGGTAGTTAAAGTTAAAGTTTTCTCAAAAGAGAATAATGACAACTTACCACCAGGTGTAATTAAAGTTATTAGAGTTTATGTTGCTCATCTTAGGAAGATTCAGATTGGTGATAAAATAGCGGGAAGACACGGAAATAAGGGTGTTATCTCCAGAATTCTCCCTGCAGAGGATATGCCAATGCTGCCCGATGGTTCGCCAATTGATATGGTATTAAATCCATTAGGTGTTCCAAGTCGTATGAATGTGGGCCAAATTTATGAGACTTTATTAGGCAGTGCTGCAAAAGCACTCGATAAATTTTATCAAATTAGTCCATTTGATGAAGTGTTAGAGGATTTTAGCTCTTTAAATGTTATTGTTAAAGAACTTGAGAAAGCTAGAAAAGTAGCTGGTTTCGAGTGGTTAACAGATAGTGGAAAAGTTAACCTTCGTGATGGAAGAACTGGTGAGTTTTTTGATAGACCAGTATTCTGTGGAAATATGTTTATGTTAAAGCTAATCCACTTAGTTGATGACAAAATACACGCCAGATCCACTGGTCCATACTCTTTAGTAACTCAGCAGCCCCTTGGTGGTAAAGCTCAGTTCGGTGGACAAAGATTTGGTGAAATGGAAGTTTGGGCGCTAGAAGCATATGGTGCGGCTCATACTTTACAGGAAATGTTAACCATTAAGTCTGATGATGTTACTGGTAGAGCCAAAGCTTATGAGTCTATTATTAAAGGTAAACCGATAGCAAAAACTGGAGTCCCAGAATCATTTAAAGTTCTAGTCAGAGAATTACGTAGTATCGGTTTGGATTTGAGACTTCTGAATGAAGACAATGAAGAAATCGATAGATTATAATAAAGGAGACACAAGAGTATGCTATCTAAAAGTTATGATGAATTTAAGAAAATAAAAATTACCTTAACCTCTCCGGAAAGAATAAGATTATGGTCTTATGGTGAAGTAACCAAACCAGAAACCATAAACTATAGAACATTTAGACCTGAAAGAAATGGCTTATTCTGCGAAAGAATATTTGGGCCAGTTAAGGACTGGGAATGTGCTTGTGGTAAATACCGACGTGTTAGATATAGAGGTATTATATGCGAGAGATGCGGAGTAGAGGTAACTCACTCAAAGGTAAGAAGAGAAAGAATGGGACATATTGAGTTAGCAGCACCAGTTTCGCATATTTGGTATTTGAAGGGTGTTCCTTCCTACTTAGGTGTTTTACTAGATATGACGGTAAAATCATTAGAAGAAGTTGTTTATTATGATAGTTATATTGTAACGGAAGTTTCTCCTGAGCTTGAAGCAATGCTTGAGGAAAAACAAAGATTAAGTGAACAAAAATATCTAGAGCTTAAGGAAAAATATGGCGAGAAATTTAAGGCAGATATTGGGGCAAGAGCGATAAAGGTCTTATTAAAGAAAATTAATTTACAAGATCTTATTGTAACTTTAAAAACCGAGATAGAGACAGCTTCCGCACAAAAGAAACTTAAATTAACGAAACGTTATAGAGTAGTTGATTCCTTCTTAAGTTCAGGGAATAAACCTGATTGGATGATTATGGATGTTATTCCAGTAATGCCACCAGATTTAAGGCCCATGGTTCAGTTAGAAGGTGGTAGATTTGCTACGTCTGATTTAAATGATCTATATCGAAGAGTTATTAATAGAAATAATAGATTACGTCGTTTATTAGATATCGGCGCGCCAAACATGATTGTTAAAAATGAAATGCGTATGTTACAGGAGGCTGTAGACGTATTAATTAATAATGGACGCAGAGGAAGAGTTGTTACAGGTAGTAATGGGCGTCCATTAAAATCTTTAAGCGATATAATCCAAGGTAAGCAAGGACGTTTCCGTCAGAACTTACTTGGTAAACGTGTCGATTACTCTGGGCGTTCTGTAATCGTTGTAGGCCCACACTTAAAGTTACACCAATGTGGTCTTCCTAAAACTATGGCTCTTGAACTTTTTAAGCCTTTTGTTATTAGAAAATTGGTTGAAAAGGGTTATGTGCAAAACGTAAAGAGTGCGAAACGTAAAATAGAGAGAAATGATGTTGAAGTGTGGGATGTTCTAGAAGAAATAATTGATGGACATCCTGTAATGTTAAATCGTGCACCTACACTACATAGACTGGGAATCCAAGCATTTGAGCCAGTATTGGTTGAGGGAAAAGCCATTCAGTTGCATCCTCTAGTCTGTACAGCATTCAACGCCGACTTTGACGGAGATCAAATGGCTATCCACGTGCCTCTATCACTTGAAGCACAAGCAGAAGCAAGGTTATTAATGTTAGCCAATAATAATATTTTGGCTCCATCTAATGGTAGACCCATTGTTACTCCTACTCAAGATATGATATTGGGAATTTACTACCTAACAATAGTAGATCAAAAAGTGGCTGATAATATGAATAGAATTTTTATTGATTTTGATGAAGTAATGAAAGCTTATGAGACAGGAAGCATTCATATTCATACAAAGCTAAGAGTCAGACATAATAATGAAATGTTAGCTACAACTGTGGGGCGTGTAATATTCAACACAGCGATTAGCGATGCGTTAGTAAAAAATAGCATCCCAGAACATAGCTTTATTAATGAGCCAATTGGTAAGAAGCAACTTTCCACATTTATGTTGGAATGGTTCTATAAGTATGGCAACAAAATTACTGCGATATTAGCAGATGAGTTAAAAGATATTGGTTATAAATATGCGACTCGAGCAGGTATTTCAATATCAATAGAAGATTTAACTATTCCTGATGCCAAGAAAACAATTATTAGTAATGCTTATGAAGAAGTTAACGCTATAGAAGGTTTAGTTGAAAGAGGCGTTATTTCAAATGTAGAAAAGAAATTGCGAGAATTGGAAGTATGGAGAGCAACTGGTGAAAAGGTTACTGATGCCATGAAAGCGCAGTTTGACGAACTCAACAATGTGTTCATGATGGCAAACTCAGGTGCAAGAGGTAGTATGGACCAAGTTAAGCAGTTATCAGGTATGAGAGGCTTAATGGCAGACGCTTCTGGTAACACAGTAGATATTCCAATTACAACTAACTTTAAAGAAGGCTTAAGTTCTACAGAGTACTTTATTTCTACATATGGTGCGAGGAAAGGTTTAGTAGATACAGCACTTAGAACAGCTGACTCTGGTTATCTAACGCGTCGTTTAGTAGATATCGCACAAGATATAATGATAACTGAAGCAGACTGTGGCACTAAACAAGGTGTAAGAGTAACTGCAATTAAAGAAGGCTACGATGAAGTTATAACTCTTAAAGAGCGCTTAACGGGAAGAATTAGTCTGGCTCAAGTTGTTGATAAGCAGACTGGTGAAGTTCTGATTAGTGTTGATGAAAAAATTACGGAAGAGAAGGCTGAAGCCCTAGTAAAACAAGGCATTGATGAGCTCATTGTACGCTCTGGTATTACCTGCGAAGCAAAAAGAGGCGTGTGCCAGAAGTGCTATGGACGAGACCTCAGTAGTGACCATATCGTCGATAAGGGTGAGGCTGTAGGTATTATCGCAGCCCAGTCGATAGGTGAACCAGGTACACAGCTAACGATGAGAACTTTCCATACTGGTGGTGTTGACTTATCAAGGGCCATGAGAATTGAAAGAAAATCTGAAATTGCGGGCAAGGTATCTTTCAGTAAGAACCTAGTTGCACAAAGCATCATAAACGAATATGGAAAAGAAGTTAATGTAGTCAGTGTTGAAGGTGAAATTGTTGTTGATGACAACAAGGAACAAAAGAAGTACATGATTTCTCAAGGTTCTGAAGTAAAAGTTACTGATGGTCAGAAGGTTGTCAAAGGAACAATTTTATTCGAGCATGATCCTACTATCGATTATTTAATAGCCAATTTTTCTGGTTCAGTTAAGTTTTCTGATGATTTAAAAGTAATTGAAAATATTATTGATAAAAAAGTTGTTAATTTGGTGGTAAAAGAAGAGGGTGACCTGATTATCATCAACAAAAACAAAAAAGACCAATATGCAATTTCTGAAGGTGAAAAGGTCAAAATTAAGGAAGGTCAGCTTGTAAAAGCCGGTGATAGTATTTCTAACAAACAAGACAGTAAGACAGCTGGTATTGTTGTTGAGGTGTCTGATGTTAAAGTTGTGCTCATGCAAGCTTACGTTTTCCATAGTCGAGAAGGCGCTATTTTATTCGTAAAAAATAATGAGAGTACCACTGAGGGTCAAATTATTCAAAAAGAGAAGAAGTTTCAAACTAGTGCTAAGGCTAGAGATATTGTAGCTGGTTTGCCGAAAGTTGAAGCCTTATTTGAGGCCAGAGTTTCCAAAATTAAAGCAATATTGTCTGAAATCAGCGGTGTGGTGGAATTAATAAATAAAGATGGACTAAAGCTTGTGGCTGTAAACGATGCCAAAGAGAGGATAGAGTATAAAATACCTGGTGATACCCGAATAATCGTAAACACAGGCGATAGCGTTTTAAAGGGGTCAATGTTGACCGAAGGTGTTATCTCTCCTCATGATATATTAACTATTTTAGGTGTTCAAGCCGTGCAAGAATACCTCTTAGAAGAAGTGCAAAAGGTGTATCGTGGACAAGGTGTTACTATAAATGATAAACATATTGAAATAATTTTGAGACAAATGACGAGAAAAGTTAAAATTATAGATATGCATGATTCAAAGTTATTGCCTGGTGAATTTGTTGATGTTGTAGAGTTCCAGAGAGAGAATGAATCACTGATAAAAGCAGGAAAAATTCCAGCAGTTGGAGAACGACTATTGTTGGGAATAACGAAAGCTTCATTGAATACGGAGTCATTTATTTCTGCAGCCTCTTTCCAAGAGACAGCAAAAGTTTTAACTGAAGCCGCAATCAAAGGTAAAATCGATGAAATGTATGGTCTAAAAGAAAATGTTATTATCGGTAAGCTGATACCAGCAGGTACCGGATATTATACAACTAGACCTATTGATTTAGTGCCTACAGTTGCCGTCAGTGCTAGTCAGGAAGCGGAAATAGAAGCGTAAAATCAGTAAAATAATTTATTGACAAGCACTATTCCTTATAATAGAATACGAGACGTTGTCAAAAAATGAGGAGAGAAAAAGTATGCCTACAATTAACCAATTAGTGAGAAAAGGCCGTAAAAATAAGAAGACTAGAAATAATGTTCCAGCTCTTGCGGCTTGCCCACAGAAAAGAGGAGTTTGTGTTAGAGTTTACACAACAACTCCAAAGAAACCAAACTCTGCATTAAGAAAAGTTGCAAGGGTAAGGCTAACGAATGGATTTGAAGTTACTGCTTACATCCCTGGAGAAGGTCATAATCTGCAAGAGCACTCAGTGGTCCTTGTTAGAGGTGGAAGAGTTAAGGATCTCCCTGGCGTACGTTACCATATAGTGAGAGGTAGCTTAGACACTGTTGGAGTAGTTAAGAGAAAACAGAGTCGATCAAAGTACGGCGCTAAGCAAGAGAAAAAATAATCTAACGAGGTAAAATATGTCAAGAAGAAGACAGAGTGAAGAGAGAGTAATTGAGCCAGATATAAAATACGGAAGTGTATTGGTTTCCCAATTTGTTAACCGTCTAATGCTAGATGGTAAGAAAACTATTGCTGAAACTATTTTCTATGATGCTCTGGATAAAATTTCCGAAATTAAAAAAGAAAGCGATTCTTTTAAGGTATTTAGTGAAGCCATGAAAAATGCTGCTCCAGTTATGGAAGTAAAGAGTAGGCGTGTTGGTGGCGCAACTTATCAAGTACCTATTGAGGTTAGGAAAAAGAGAAGTTTATCTTTAGCAATGAGATGGATTGTGGCTTATACAAGGTTGAGGCCAGGTAAGTCAATGGTTGAGAAGTTGGCTAAAGAGTTAATCGATGCGTCAGAAAATACTGGTGCTTCAATAAAAAAACGTGATGATGTTCATAAAATGGCAGAAGCTAATAAAGCGTTTGCACACTTTAGATGGTAGGGAGAAATAGCTGATGTCAGAAAGTAAAAAAGTTCCTTTAAATATGTATCGAAATATTGGTATTGCAGCACATATTGATGCTGGTAAAACCACTGTTACTGAGAGAATCCTTTACTACACAGGAAAGAATTATAAGATTGGTGAAGTGCATGAAGGTGCTGCAACTATGGATTGGATGGTTCAGGAACAGGAGAGGGGTATTACTATTACTTCTGCTGCGACAACATGCTTCTGGAAAGATCACAGAATAAATATTATTGATACACCCGGACACGTAGATTTTACTGTAGAAGTTGAACGTTCACTTAGAGTATTAGATGGTGTAGTAGCAGTTTTTTGCGGAGTAGGTAGTGTGCAGCCTCAGTCAGAAACAGTTTGGAGACAAGCTACAAAATATAAAGTTCCAAAACTTGTATTTGTCAACAAAATGGATAGAGTTGGCGCTGATTTCTTTAAAGTTGTTAAAGATGTAAAGTCTAAACTTGGCGCTAAAGCAGTTGTGTTACAAGTTCCTATCGGAAGAGAAGAAGGATTCCTTGGTGTAGTCGATATCGTTAAAATGGTCGCTTACAAATGGCATGGTGAAGAATTGGGTGTTCAGTATGATGAAGTAGAAATACCTGAGGATTTAAAGGCTATTTGTCAAAAATACCACGATGAAGTTGTGGAAGTGGCAGCCGAGTTCGACGATAAATTAATGGAAAAATTTTTCAATGGTGAAAAACTTACTATTGAAGAAGTTATGTCTGGAATAAGAAAAGGTACCGTTGACTGTCAAATAGTTCCTTGTATTTGTGGAACAGCCTTTAAAAATAAAGGTGTCCAAACGCTTCTCGATGCAGTAGTTGCGTATTTGCCTGCGCCCAACGATTTACCAGATGTTACTGGTATAGAGCCCAAGACTGGCAATGAAATTAGTAGACGTCCAGAAGATAAAGAAAAGTTTTCTGCATTAGCATTTAAAATAGCAACAGATCCTTTTGTTGGTAAATTAACATATTTTAGGGTTTATTCAGGAACGTTAAGTGCTGGTTCGTATGTGTTAAATAGTACAAAAAATAATAGAGAGCGTATCGGACGTCTCTTATTAATGCATGCTAATACACGTGAAGAAATTCAATCTGTAGGTACTGGTGATATCGCAGCTGCAGTTGGTTTGAAGGCCACCACAACTGGAGATACATTATGCGATGAAAGCACGCAAATTATATTAGAATCTATGAACTTTCCAGATCCAGTTATCGATGTTGCTATTGAACCTAAAACCAAAGCTGACCAAGAAAAATTATCTAGTGCTTTAGCAAAATTGGCAGAAGAAGATCCAACATTTAGGGTTAGAGTAGATCATGAGACAGGTCAGACAATAATCGCTGGTATGGGTGAACTGCACTTGGAAATTATTGTAGATAGATTATTAAGAGAATTCAAAGTTGAGGCTAACGTAGGTAAACCACAAGTTGCCTATAGAGAAACCATAAGGAAAACGGTAGAACAAGAAGGTAAGTTTATCAGACAATCTGGTGGACGTGGTCAATATGGTCACGTGTATATTAAGCTTGAACCATTGGAAAGAGCTAAAGGGTTTGAATTTGTGAATAGTATTTCAGGTGGTTCAATTCCTAGAGAATATATACCTGCTGTAGAAAAAGGAACAAGAGAAGCCTTGGAAAATGGAGTTCTTGCAGGATTTACGCTTGTAGATATTAGAGTGACATTGTATGATGGTTCATTCCATGAAGTTGACTCTTCTGAAATGGCGTTTAAGATTGCCGCATCAATGGCATTAAAAGAAGGTTGTGCGAAAGCAAATCCTGTTCTTTTGGAACCAGTTATGGATGTGGAAGTTGTTTGTCCTGAACCAAACATGGGTGACGTAATCGGTGATTTGAACTCAAGAAGAGGCCGAATCGAGGGAATGGAGCCTTTAGGTAATGATCAAAAAGTTAAGGCCAAAGTGCCTTTAGCGGAAATGTTTGGCTATTCGACGGATTTGAGAAGCAAAACACAAGGACGCGGAGATTATACTATGCAATTTGCGTATTATGATGAGGTCCCAAAAAGTCAATGTGATGCTATAATAGCGAAGGCCAAGGGAACTAAGTAAATAATTTAAGGAGGATGTATTATGGCTAGAGAAAAATTTAAGAGAGAGAAACCACACGTAAATATAGGAACAATTGGACACGTTGATCACGGTAAAACAACATTAACTGCAGCAATTACCTCTGTTCTATCAACCGTTGGGGGAGCTAAGAAAGTAGCTTATGACCAAATAGACAGTGCACCTGAGGAAAAAGAAAGAGGTATTACTATTAATACCGCTCACGTAGAATATGAAACCACAGCGCGTCATTATGCTCACGTAGATTGTCCAGGACACGCAGATTATGTTAAGAATATGATAACTGGTGCTGCGCAAATGGATGGAGCAATATTAGTAGTGTCTGCTGCTGATGGTCCAATGCCACAAACAAGAGAGCATATATTGCTTGCTAAACAAGTAAATGTACCTTTTATTGTGGTTTTCTTAAATAAAGTGGACATGGTTGACGATCCTGAATTAATAGACCTAGTAGAAATGGAAGTTAGAGAACTGTTAACAAAGTATGAATTTCCAGGAGATGATATTCCTATAGTAAGAGGATCTGCTTTAAAAGCACTTGAGAATTGTGATAAGCCTGATGATCCAAATGTAAAAGCAATTTTCGAATTAATGGATAAAGTTGATGCATATATTCCTACTCCAAAAAGAGATATCGAAAAGCCTTTCCTTATGCCTATTGAAGATGTTTTCTCAATTACAGGTAGAGGAACAGTAGGAACTGGAAGAATTGAAAGAGGACGCGTTAAGGTTGGAGAAGAAATTGAAATAGTTGGTATGACAGAAAAGCCGAAAGTGGCAGTTGTAACTGGTGTGGAAATGTTTAGAAAGACACTGGATGAAGGTATGGCTGGCGACAACGTGGGTATGCTGTTAAGAGGCGTTGAAAAAACAGATTTACAAAGAGGTCAAGTGTTGGCAAAAAAAGGTTCAATTAATCCTCATACCAAGTTTAATGCTGAGGTATATGTTCTTAAAAAAGAAGAAGGCGGAAGACATACTCCATTCTTTAAAGGATATAGACCACAGTTTTATATGAGAACAACAGATGTTACTGGTACTATTCAATTACCAGAAAATGTTGAAATGGTTATGCCTGGTGATAACGTAAACATGGTCGTTGAATTAATTACACCTATAGCTATTGAGCAAGGATTAAGATTCGCAATTCGTGAAGGTGGAAGAACAGTAGGCGCAGGAGTAGTTGCTTCTATAATCGCTTAATTAAGGATAGTATAAAAATGACAACAACAGTGAAGAAGAAACCATCAGTAGTAAGTGCTCAAAAGTCAAAGGTAGCGCAAAAAGTCAGAATTAAGTTAAAGGCTTTTGATTATAGAGTATTGGATCAATCTAGTGAAAAGATTGTTGGTACTGCACAAAGATCTGGAGCAAAGGTAATTGGTCCAGTTCCATTACCAACGGACAAAAATGTGTTTTGTGTTCTAAAATCACCTCATGCAAATAAGAGGGGTGGTGAGCATTTTGAAATTAGAACACATAAGAGATTAATAGATATAATTAATCCACCAGCTTCTACGATAGATGCTCTTATGCAGCTAGACTTGCCTGCAGGTGTAGATATAGAGATTAAGTTAGGTTAATATCAAAAATTAAGTAAGGTAACAAAAAATGAAAGAAATAAACAAGGGATTAGTCACTAAAAAATTAGGAATGAGTCAAGTATTTAATGCGGATGGAGAGGTCGTGCAAGTCACAGTATTGCAAGCATTAGAAAATGTAATCGTTCAAAAAAAATTAGCTGACAAAGATGGCTATCAAGCACTTCAGGTTGGAGTAAACGAAACAAAAGAAGTTAAGCTTATTAAGCCAGTTATTGGACAGTTTAAGGACGTAAAAAGATTTTTTAAGAAATTAATTGAACTTAGATTGACTAAAATTGATCAGTTAAATATTGGTGATAATCTAAATGTAACTATTTTTGACGAGAATGAAAAAGTAAACGTTTCTGGTGTTACTAAAGGTAAAGGTTTTACTGGTTGCGTAAAACGTCATAACTTTACAATTGGACCAATTTCGCATGGTTCAAAGCATCATAGAAGAGGCGGAAGTAATGGTGCCGGCACTGGTCAAGGTAAAGTTTGGAAAGGCCAAAAGATGCCTGGTCATGATGGCCATATGAATGTAACGGTTAAAAATTTAAAAGTTGTAAAGGTTTTAGCCGAGAGAAATATTATTATGGTAAAAGGTGCCGTTCCGGGGCCAGTTGGACAAGTTGTTAAAGTTTATAATTAAGGAATAGGGAAAATGGCAAAAATAAAATCATTTGATGTTGTAACAAGTAAAGAGTCTGAAGTTCAGGTTAACGACAGTTTATTTAATTTACCTGAAAATAGAGGATTAGTACATTTTGTACTAACAACCTATATGGCTAAAGGTAGAAGTAAAACTGCAAAAGTTAAAACCAGAGCTGAAGTTTCTGGTGGCGGAAGAAAACCATGGAAGCAAAAAGGAACTGGCCGTGCAAGAGCCGGTACAAACAGTTCGCCAGTATGGGTTGGAGGTGGTGTTACTTTCGGTCCAAGAAACATAAAAAGAGGAATAAAAATTAATAAATTAGTCTTGCGTAAGGGTATGTTTACTGCATTAAGTGATCGTACTAGTAACATGATTGTTCTATTAAATGATGTCGCTGTGAAAAACTCATTAAAAAAAGTTAAAGATTTCAATGCTATAGGAACTAAATTAGAAGTTATCGGAAAAAAAATATTATATGTTACTACAGAAGTAAATGAGAGAAAATCAATACTTGATAATATTGAGAAATTAACAATTAATAGCGTTTTTGGGTTGAATATATTTGATATTCTCAACAGTGAGCAAATTATTTTTGAAGAAGGCGCTTTAAAGCAATTTGAGGAGATTTATAAAAATGCATAAGCAAGTAATATTAAAACCAATTATTACCGAGAAGAGTTCGATGCTTGGTAGTGAGAATAAATATGTTTTTAAGGTATTGAAAAGCTGTAACAAAATAGAAATAAAGAAAGCAATCGAAGATACTTTTAATGTAAAAGTAGTTGCGGTTAATACATTAAATGTTAGAGCAAAGGCCAAGAGAATGGGAAAGCACGAAGGAACAACGAGTTCTTGGAAAAAGGCAGTAGTTTCTTTAGTTTCTGGTAATAAAATTGATGATTTTGAGAAATTAGTATAAGAAGGAAATAATAATGGCAATTAAAAAAATTAAACCAATGACTAACGGAACCAGAAATATGATCACTTCTGATTTCTCCGAAATTACAAGAGATTATCCTGAAAAATCTTTATTAGCAAAAAAGGATAAGAATGCAGGAAGAAATAATACGGGTTCAATTACTGTAAGACACAGGGGTGGCGGTAATAGGCAATTTTATAGACTTGTAGATTTTAAAAGAAATAAAGATGGTGTTAAGGCTAGAGTAGAGAGTGTTGAATATGATCCCAATAGAACCGCTAGAATTGCATTATTAAGTTATTCAGATGGGGCAAAAAGTTATATTTTAGCTCCACTAGGAATAAAAGTTGGAGATACAATCCAATCAGGTAAAGAAGGCGTAGAGATAAAGATTGGAAATGCGTTAAAACTTGAAGATATTCCCGTGGGTACTATTATTCATAATATCGAAATTAATCCTGGTAGAGGCGCACAATTAGTTAGAAGTGCTGGTGGAAGTGCTCAACTAATGGCAAAAGAAGGTGCTTATGCTGTAATAAAATTATCATCTGGTGAGTTGCGTCTAATTAGATTAGAATGTAGAGCTACTATCGGACAAGTATCTAATATTGAACATCGAAACATAAGAATTGGTAAAGCTGGTAAAAACAGACATAGAGGCTGGCGCCCAACGGTACGTGGATCGGTTATGAATCCAAATGACCATCCGCATGGTGGTGGTGAAGGAAGAGCTCCAATTGGAAGACCAGGTCCTGTATCACCTTGGGGTAAACCAACACTTGGATATAAAACAAGAGACAAGAAAAATATTACTAGTAAGTATATTATAAATAGAAGGAAGTAAGGAGAAATAGAATGGGTAGATCTTTAAAAAAGGGACCTTTCGTTGATGGTCATTTAGATGTCAAAGTTAAAAGGGCAAAAGAAACAAATGATAAAAAAATTATCAAAACTTGGTCTAGAAGATCTATGATAATACCAGATATGATTGGCTTGACTATTGCTGTACATAATGGTAAAAAACATATACCGATTTTTATATCAGATAATATGATTGGGCATAAATTAGGCGAATTTGTGCACACAAGAACTTATAAAGGTCATTCAACAAAAAAAGTTGTATAAATTAAGGATGTAGTTAAAGATGAATATAAAAACAAAAATTAATTTCGTGCGAATATCTCCTCGCAAGATGAATAGAGTTATAAAAGAAATCGTTGGGATGAAAGTTAACGACGCTTTAAATACTTTAAAATATTTACCTCACAATTGTGCGAGAATATTATTAAAGGTTGTAAAAAGTGCAAAAAGTAATGCTGTCAATAATTATAATCTTTCAGAAGAAAACTTAATTATTGATGAAGGATATACTGGACAAGCGATAATGATGAAGCGCTTTACTCCTATGAGTAGAGGTAGAGCTGGAAGTATACAAAAGAAGTTATCTCATGTAACAATTTCGTTAAGAGAAGGGAGCACAAATGGGGCAAAAAACTAACCCAATCGCTTTTAGATTAGGTATAAATAAGGATTTCGATAGCATATGGTACAGTGACAAAGGATATGCTGCATATGTGTTAGATGATAAGAAAATAAGAGATATTATTATTGCGAACTGTTCAAAAGCAGGAATATCTAAGATTTTAATTAAAAGAAAAAATAATAGCCTTGATATAACTGTTAAGTCTGCAAGACCTGGCATCATAATCGGCAAGGGTGGCACTGAAGCTGAGAAGATCAAAGTTCTGTTGCAGAATAAAATAGGGTTTAAAGATATTCAATTAAATGTTGTCGAAGAAAAGCAGATTGATATGAATGCAGCAATTTTAGCAGATGCAGTTGCGAGACAATTAGAAAAACGAATAGCTTTTCGAAGAGCAATGAAACAAGTTGTTAATCGGGCTTTGAAAGCCGGAGCAAAAGGGATAAAAGTTTCATGCTCTGGAAGACTTGGAGGAGCCGAAATAGCAAGAACTGAATGGTATCGTGAAGGCAAAGTGCCCTTACAAACAATAAGAGCAGATATTGATTATGCTTTTACAGAAGCCATGACTATTTACGGAAAAATTGGTGTAAAAGTATGGACCTACAAAGGTGATATTTATAGACAGAAATCTACTAAGGAGGAAGCGGCTTAATGTTACAGCCTAAGAAACAAAAATTTAGAAAACAGCAAAGAGGCAGAAGAAAAGGCACAGCTAACAAAGGAGCTACTCTAGAGTTCGGTGATTTTGGCTTACAAGCTTTGGATAATGAATGGATTACTGCGCGTCAAATTGAAGCAGCACGTATAGCGATGACAAGATATATCAAAAGAGGGGGAAGAATCTGGATTAGAGTTTTTCCTGATAAGCCTTTTACAAAGATTCCAGCTGAAACCAGAATGGGAAAAGGTAAAGGAGCTCCTGAATATTTTGTTGCCGTTATTAAAAGAGGCAAGATGCTATTTGAAATTGCAGACGTTAGTATTGATGTTGCAAGGGAAGCATTAAAGTTAGCAGCTCACAAGTTACCAATTAAGACAAAATTTGTGGAAAAACTGGAGATTGAATAATGGTTTTAAAATATAAAGATGTAACAAAAATGTCTAAAGATGATATTCTGAAAAATATTAATGATAGGCAAAAAGATATAGTAGCAATGAAGTTTAAAATAGTTTCTAATAAGTTAAAAGATGTAAATTTAATTAACAAGACAAAAAAAGAAATTGCAATGATGCTGACTCAGCTCACTATCATAGAAAAAGGGAGCAAATGATGACTACCGAAAGAAATAGCAGAAAGATGCGCCAAGGTATTGTGGTAAGCGACAAGATGGATAAAACTATTGTAGTTAAAATTGAAGATAGAGTTGCTAATAAAAAGTATAAAAAAATTGTTACAAGATCTGTGAAGTTAAAAGCTCATGATGAGAAAAACGAGAGTAAAATAGGTGACATTGTAAATGTAATGGAAACAAGACCTCTAAGCAAAGATAAGCGTTGGAGACTAGTTAATATTATAGAAGGGGTAAAATAACGTGATTCAAACTGAAACAAGACTCGTAGTTGCAGATAATTCTGGAGCCAAATCCATATTATGTATTAGAATACTAGGTGGAACAAGAAGAAGGTATGCTAGAGTTGGAGATATTATCATTGGAGCAGTAAAAAGTTCTATACCTAATACAACTGTTAAAAAAGGTGAAGTAATTAGAGCAGTTGTTGTTAGAACTGTATGTCCTATAAAAAGAAAAGATGGTGTAGTTGTACGATTCGACGACAATGCAGCTGTGATTATTGATGACAAAGGTTTACCGCGTGGGACAAGAATATTTGGGCCCATAGCCAGAGAGTTAAGAGATAAAGATTTTTCCAAAATTATTTCTTTAGCGCCTGAAGTGGTGTAATAG
>CAIUUT010000087.1 GCA_903902445.1 uncultured Candidatus Marinamargulisbacteria bacterium | reverse complement strand
TCTGTATTACTCCTTTTTACTTTTTTAAAAGAAGTCTATTTTATACCATAGAGTGACATTTCTACTTTGCTCAGGGGTGACATTATCACTTTGGGCTAACAATGTTAAAAATATTATTGACTATCAAAAAAAAAACTATATACTTTTACAGTATTATGAAAAGAATACTATATATTTTATTTACATGCGTAGCAATTGCTACGCAATCTAGTGCTGGAGTTCTAAACTACTACCCATTCCCTGGATACGGTTCATCACCAGTTCAAGTTAAAAGCATTATCGCATCTGATAAAGCAGACTATGTAGCAAGTGACATTATGCAAGGTAATATAGATGTTAATAATATTAATTTCACAACTGATGACCTGAAAAAATTAGGTTACATCGCCGAGATGTCAATTGATAATAATACCAGCGCAAACTTATATATTGATTTTAAAATTAAGATATCATCAAGCGTCGAAGGGCCTATCACCGAAATAACCACTAGGGCAAATTTCACGCTACAACCACATCCAAGAACAAACATTATTAATGGCGATGATATAAATAATGCCGCGTCTACCACAAGGAAGTTATCAGGCAGTGACGCTTTTCAGCAAGCAGCTAAAAACAGATATACCAATAGCTTTGACGGCGGATTTATACCTGCAAGAACCTATACAATCCACTTAACCATATTTCAATCAGGTCATGAAAATAATGTCTATCAAGAATTAGAAACCTCATTTACTCAAATAGGAGATACTGGAAAAACATCATTAAATTCTCCTCCTGAAGGCAATGAAATTAGAAAGTCAAATCCATATCCTACTTTTAGTTGGTACGTTTCTACCCGTAGAGATATAAACTTAAAATACGTATTTTCTATCTATGAAATGAAGGAATTTGATAATAAAAACAGCGCAGTGCAAGGAATTGCAAAGTATTCAAGAGAAATATTCGGACAAAATTCTTTCACCTACCCCTCTGATGCACCTGAACTTGAAGTAGGGAAAAAATATGCGTGGAAAATTGATGCTTATGATAAAGATGTACAACAACGTGATCATAAGCTTAAGCAAGATGGTAATACAAGTTGGTTTATTTTTGAGGCCATTCGTCCTCCGGCTCTATCAGAGCCACTAGGCCAGTTTGATATGCTACCACGAAATTTTAAATGGGATTATGTAGAAGGCGCTGATCGTTATATATTAACTATTGCCAATAATAAAAATTTCACTGATTCAAAAAAGATTGAAGTGAAAGAAAATAGATATCTTATGGACAATAGTGACAAGTATTTTGAGCCAGGTAAAATATATTATTGGAAAGTACAAGCTCTAAATAAAAATGGTGAATTATGGGGTAAAGAAAGTCCATATTTTACCATTATGTATGTAAGGCAATTAACCTTATACAGCCCTGTAGGTACTGTGGTTAACATACTTCCACCGTCCTTTCGTTGGTCCGCACTAGATGGAGCCGACTCCTACTTAATTAAAATTGCAGATAATCCTAGTTTTCAAAATTTTAAAGATTATACGGTAGCCAACAACAACTTCCAACCTGAAAACAGCGATTTTTTCACCTTAGATAAAACGTATTACTGGAAAGTGCAAGCCTTAAATAACTCTGGAAATAAGTGGGGCCCTGAATCACCAATGGCCAGTTTTAAATCTCCAGAAAGAGCGTTAATTCAAATTATTAGTCCAATCGGAGAGCAACTAAATAACACTGATGAACCAATTCGATTCATGTGGCAAACAGTCGACTGGGCGAACAGATATGACCTCAAAATAGCAGATAATAAAGATTTTTCTAACGCTAAAATAATAAATGTTAGTTCTATTCCATACATATACCAAAACGATGAAAACTTTATTAAACTTGATAAAAAATATTTTTGGCAAGTAATACCCTATGATGAAAATAATAAAAATTATGATAAAAAATCAGACATTGGATACTTTTCAGCACCTCAGCATAATGCACCAGAGTTACTAAATCCTATAGCAGAAGAAATCCAAAACATTAACGTTATCAATTTCAATTGGTTCAAGGTAAAGTGGGCTACAAACTACCAATTGCTTATTGCCGATAATAAGGATATGTTAAATGCCAAAAGTATTGAAGCTTTTCCACCTTTCACTTACCAAAATGATGGTTTTATTAAATTTGCCAAACAATATTATTGGCAAGTTATTCCACTAGATGATAACGGCAAGCATTTCGATAAAAAGTCTATTATCCAAAATTTTAAGACAAAACAAGTAGCCAATATTGAACTACTCTCACCAGTTGGTGAGAGATTAGACAAATATGATAGCGTCACAATTAAATGGGTAAATTTAGACGGTGCTGCCAGCTATCAGATAAAGTTATCTGAAGAAGATGCCACTCTAAAGAATGCTTCAGTTTATCAAAGTAATGAAAATTACATTAATATTTCTGGGGTAAACATCTTTAAGCCTGGATTTAAATACTACTATAAAGTAATTGCTTTAGACAAAGATCAACAGGTATTGGGTTCTGGTAGTAAGATAGGACTCTTTTATATAGCAAATAAAGACGAAATACAACCTACCATAATAGTTGGCCCTATAGGGAAAATATCCGAATTATTTCCTGTTTTAAAGTGGATTGAAGTGCCTAATGCACTTAAATATATCCTCAAAATAGCTCAAGATAAGGGAAATGAAGTACAGCAAGAAATAAAGGGAACTGAAATCGAATTATCAAAACTATTACCAATTGTACCTGGTGCAACCTATAAATGGTCGGTACAAGCTTCAGATAAAGAGGGGAAACCCTATGGTACCGGATCTAAAGGCGAACTATTTACTCTGCCAATTCCGCAAGTTAAAATAATTGGCCCTGTAAATAAAATTATAGAAGACAAGAATATTAAATTATCTTGGAAAACCGAGACCTTCTTAGACGAGTATAAAGTTAAGTTTGGTAAAGGTGAAACTCTTGAAGATGTAAAAGAATATTCAGTTAAAGAAGGATTCCTTGAGCTTAAAGATGTTCTTCCAGGAAAATACAGTTGGCAAGTCGCAGGATTCAAAAAAGGTGAAGAAGTCCTGAAATATTCTGACATTGCACTAATCGATGTCCTTCCTCCAAACGCTAAAGGTAAAATTGAGTTAATGGATCCTGTAAATAAAAATATTTTTGCGGATAAGGTGATTTTTCAGTGGAACGGTGTAGAAAATATTACCGAATATAAAGTTAAAATTGGCAAAGGGACCATGATGAATGACCCCATTGAGTTCAAAACCAAAGACAAGGTTTTAGAGGTTAACTCTTTGAAACCAGGAAGTTATAGTTGGCAAGTACAAGCACTTAAAGATGGGAAAGAAGTTTTAAATCCATCAAATGTTGCACTTTTTAGATATGATTTTGCAAGAAAAGATGATGTATCTGGCAATAATTCAACCACAAGTAACTCTAATGTCTCTGGAGATATTAAAGAGCAAAAAGATTATATAGAGGCTACCACTATAGACTTAGCTAAATTTGCTGAGTACGTTAAAGACTTTGTGAAAACAAATGGAGGAAGTTCAGTTCTAGAAGGTATGAATTACGATGAATTCTCTTATGATGGCTCTAAAGATAAAATTAATAAGTTATTACTGGATGATATCACTAAAGGTGTTATCGAAATAAAATATATAAAGGTTAAATAGTTATGTTAAAAAAAATTGTATTTATTCTAATAGTAATATCTTGTACATGTCTATTTGCGACAGAAAATCCAATTGCCTCTCTCTCATTTTATTTGGGACAAGTAAACTTTAAAGCTAAATCAACTAATAATTGGGTGCCAGTAAAAAAAGGTATGCCTTTTTTCGAAGGAGATACGTTAAAAACTATGGATGATGGAAAAGCTGAGCTTTTCTTCTACTCAGGCACCAAGGTTAGAATTGCTAATGGTACAGAAATAGAATTTACTAAAGATGATAAAAAAGATACTAAAAGTGTGTTCTTAAATTTGGGAAAAGTATGGAGCCAAGTTCGCAAAGGCGATAAGTTTGAAGTAGAATCGGTACATGGAGTCGCTTCTGTAAAAGGTACAGAGTTTGACATTGCCAATGATGGGAAAGAAATGAATATTTGGGTAGCTGAAGGCGTCGTTCTAGTTCACAACGAAAATGGACAAGTTTTAGCTGAGAAAAATACTAAAACTTCAATAAAAAAAGATGATAAACCTGATAAAAAAAATATAAGTAGGAATGACCTACCCAAATGGAAAGATGAATTTGTTGCAGACGCTTTACTTGTTGTAAATATTCCTGGAAATAAAACTGAAAACAAACCTTTTAAAATATTTATTACGCTTAAAGACCCCAAATCTGATAGACTATTTGGAGGAGAGGTTGCGGTAGTAATTAAATCACTGAATAATAATTTAAAACTATCCACAGAAGAAAGCGGGCAATATACTAGCAACCTAGATGTTAAAATAATAGCTGGTAAAACAGAGCTATTTGCAAAAGGTACCGCAGGAAAAGCAGAAATTAATCTAGCTGGCAGAAATTTTACTGGTCAAACCATTCCAATTGATATTATGGAAGTTATCTCGAAGCGAGAAGTTTCCTTAAAATTTCTTGGCAAAGATTTTAAAGAACATTCCATAAATATAAAATACAAACTAAAATAAATTCATGCTAAAACAATTATTACTTTTATTACTACTATCTAGTGTATTGTTCGCAGTACAAATCAATCACGAAAAGTTAAATTATATTCTATCGAGTCAACCAATAATTTTAAATACAGACCTAAATGATATCGCCATAGTTTCAATAGATAAAGTTGAAGTGTATTACAGAGGTGATAATGATTCCAACTATTCATCAACTCAAATGAGTAACGTGGCGGGGCAAAAGTTCAATTTAGTTATGACTCCAATATTAAATGACTCTATTCAGTTCTATTATTATTTCAAAGTAACAGCCACTGATGGATCTTTTTATACTTTACCTCAATTTTACCCGCAAGACAGTCCCTTTGTTGCCGATATCAAGAAAAGCGAATCAGATCCACAAGTCAAATTGATAAACCCCTTAAATAAGTCATTTATTGATGACGCAACACCCGTCATCCTAATATCCTACGAGGACCCATTTTCCATATTAGACTTATCAACGATTAGTTTAAAAGTTGATGGCAGAGATGTTACGAATGAAGCTACTATTTATAAGAAATTTTTAAACTACATTCCTAATAATTCACTCGGCGAAGAGCAGCACACAATTGAATTCACTATTAAAGATGTAAATAAAAAAGAATATATTATTAATTCTTCTTTTACATATCAACCAAAGAAACCAAAACTTATCGACTACAAAGGAAGTGAGCAACTGGTAGTTGATATGTATAATACCGATAAAGACGCAAG
>CAIUUT010000086.1 GCA_903902445.1 uncultured Candidatus Marinamargulisbacteria bacterium | reverse complement strand
TTTATAATTATTTTTTTTATTATATGGAATATATTCATGAATTTTTTGGGAATATACTGATAATAATTAATCTTCGCTAAATATTAAGTAGGTTTTGTTAGAGCCAAGGAGTTCAAAATGATTATTCTTCGTTCGCTATTTTTTGGGGAGAACCCATTACCCCTAGCGAATAATGGGGTTAGTTCCTAAGCCATTTGTTATGATGTGTGAAAATTTGGAGTCGGGATATTTTTCATCAAATAAACCAAATAAATCTCCACGGTTCGAATAGCTTTTATAGCTATGATACGTCCAGCTAATGTTTGAAGTGTTTAATATTTCCAGTACGTCAGTAAGCCATTGTATTTGTTCTTTATCGGAAAGCTTAGAATTATTAGGAAGTTGATTTGGGTGGGTTAAGCCAAATTCACCGCAGTACAAAGGTACATTATTGGAGTCGGCCCATTTTATATAGAAGTTGGAAATGAAGTTTTTCAGATATGCTTTATCAACTTTAACGTTCTTTACTGTGTTTATGGCGAAGGCTATCGAAATGTTGTAGTTGGAGTCGCCCTCAGCTTTTATCCAGGCCGATGTTCTATAAGCATAACCGTGTTCAATAGGGTAAAAGGTTGATCCGGCCCCACCATCTTGTGCCCAGCGTCCCCAAGGGTTGTTGGTTCCCCATTGGGCTTTTGTGCCATCTACAGCTAAGGATCCTGAGCCATTACCTGTGTGATCAGTGGCTTTATCCCAAGAGAAGTCTATACCATAGCTATCGGGGTCGTTTAAGGCATACCATCCAGACGGTTTATTGGAAGGACTTGGGTTAGTTACCCAGCCAGAGAAATCTTTGGCAAGTCCAAAATCAGCATTCTTAACTTTAATTTTTTCAATTTTCCCTGTTTTTAAGTTTTTCTTTTCCAAGACAATGTCATCAAACCAAACTTTACCCATTAGCTTGCTAGCAGAAAGGTTAATATTAAACATGTCAGAGCTTGGTGATACCTTGCAATTTGCTTGTTTTTCAAAGTTTACCCAATGCCCTTCATATTTTTTCCAACTGTTATTTGGTGTGTTTTTCCAGTACGGGTTGCCATAGTAGCCGCCTTTGTATTGGGATTGTTGTTTAAGGTAGGGATAAGACGTTCCCAGTTCAAAGAATTCGCTTTCAAAGAATCCTTGGTGGGTGAACTCGATGGGTTGGTAAAAATGATACTCATAAACGATATTGTTGTCGGCTATCTTTTTGAAAGGTGTTTTCAGGGAATAGTAATTAGCTTCCAGTTCGTTAAATTTCTGTACGGGATCGGCAATCATAATGATGTGGTCATCACCATTTTTGCGTATGGCTTGGATAATACTCGAGTATAACTCGTAGAGCTTATTTTCCGGAAAAGTTTTTGAGCAGCTTGGTTCATTGATTAGGTCGTAAGCGGCGATACATGGCTCGTACTGGTAGCGAGTGGATATCTTTCTCCACACATCGACAAGGTCGTAGTTGTTACTAGCGATATCCCCCTTGTAAAAACCGTCAGCGCTATTCTTTTGCACATCTTCAGCCATCCCAAAAAAATGCAAATTCAACACAATATAAATATTATTTTTCCTGGCGTATCTAATTTGTTTATCTAGATAGTTGAAGAACCCTTCTATGTATTCTGGTTGTAGCCAGTCGTATTGAACATAAAAGCGCACCATGTTTGCACTCGTATTTTTAATTCTCTCGTAATCTTGCTTGGTGATTTTATAAACTGAATTCATGAGATCATTGGGGTTGGAGATGTTATAAACTGCATTAGTTAGACCAAAGCCCTTTAAAACAATCTTATTATTATTTAAATTGGTGATGTTTTTCCCAGTAACGCTGAGAAAATCCTCGTACTTAAATCCTTGAAAGTAAAGAAGGACTCTCATGTTGGTAGTGGATACGGACAACAATGAATTAGTATTTTGTGTCTTTATTTTCTTGCTGTCATAAGCGGTGGCATTAATGAGCCACTTACCACTTACAATATTGAGTGTTCCGCTGGCACTTTCTCCTGAAATAATGAGATTCTTTGTTATTAAATATTCATCTTGTCTAGCTTCGATTATTACCGTTTTTGAATTTGAGGCTACGTCGTTTACTGTTATATAGACGCGATTTAAAGGCTGGCTTGGTTTAGGAATAAATTTCCATAGAATAACTAACGTAGCCACAACAAAAATAACAATAAAAGCGAGGAATTTATTAAGCATAGGTAATTATAGTTACGATGAAGAATTTTTGTCAATTTATGCTTGAATATTTAAATTTCGATATTGAAGTAACGTTTCAAATAATATATACTTATTGATAATTATGAAGTCGCAAAATACTTGCTTAATTCTCTTGCTTTTACTCGCCTAGAGGCGAAAAAAATCTTATACCCAAATTATTGTTATTGTTTTATTATCTGAAAGACTAGTTTTTTTCGATTTTAAGGAAGAAAGGATTAAAAATGAATAAGCAATCAATTAAAAAATATTCAACTTATGAAAAAGTTAATTTGCCAGATCGGAAATGGCCTGATAAACATATTGAGAAAGCTCCGTTATGGTGTAGCGTAGATTTGCGAGACGGAAATCAGGCTTTGGTTACTCCTATGACCTTGGATGAGAAGTTGGATTTTTTTAAACTGTTGGTAAGAATAGGGTTTAAAGATATTGAAGTAGGGTTTCCGTCAGCGTCAATGGTGGAGTTTGATTTTGTTCGTAAGTTAATTGAAGATAAAATTATTCCCGAGGGTGTGCGTGTGCAGGTCTTGGTTCAATCTCGAAAACACTTAATTGAGAAAACTTTTGCCGCCTTACAAGGTAGCAGCGAGGCCATAGTGCATTTATATAACTCTACTTCAGAGCAGCAAAGACGTATTGTTTTTAAAAAAGACAAACAAGAGATTCTAGATATTGCTGTACAGGGAGTGGTTTGGATAAAGGAGTTTATGGCAAAAACGGGAACAAAAGTTGCTTTAGAATATTCACCTGAGAGCTTTACTGGTACTGAGTTAGACTTTGCTTTGCAGGTGTGTAACTCGGTAATCGATGAGTGGCAGCCGAGTGCAGATAATAAACTAATCATCAATTTGCCTGCTACCGTTGAATTGTCTACCCCTAATGTATTTGCAGATCGCGTTGAATGGATGTCTCGAAACCTAAAAAATAGAGAGGATGTTATTATTAGTGTACATACCCATAATGATCGGGGTTGTGCTGTAGCCGCAGCCGAATTAGGTGTTATGGCTGGAGCGCAGCGAGTAGAGGGTACACTGCTGGGTAATGGAGAAAGAACTGGAAATACTGACTTAATTACTATGGCGATGAATATGTATACTCAGGGAGTGGCCCCAGCGCTAGATTTTAGCAAGATGGAGGATATTATCGGTACGGTGGAGAGAATAAATAAATTAGCAGTACCTGAAAGACAACCTTATTCAGGAAGTTTAGTATATACGGCTTTTTCTGGTTCGCATCAGGATGCTATTAAGAAAGGTATGGAATATCGAAAAAATACAGATAAATGGGATGTGCCTTATTTGCCCATTGACCCTCAAGATTTAGGAAGAACCTATGAGGGGATTATTAGGCTAAATAGTCAGTCTGGCAAAGGTGGCGTTGCGTATATTTTAGAAAAAGAAAAGGGGTATGTGTTGCCAAAAGCGATGCATCCAGAGCTGGGATGGCTTATCCAAAGTGTTGCGGATAGGACGGGACAGGAAGTTAGTCCTCAGCAGGTTATTGAGGCGTTTAATAATGAATACCTAACGATTAAGGGCCCTATAAAATTTAAGGATTATACCATTACCGCATATCATAAACATATTGTTGATTGTAAGTTATTTGTAGAAACTCAGGGTGAGAAGAAAGAGTTGGAAGGTTCGGGAAATGGTCCAATTGATGCTTGTAAGAAGGCTCTGATTGCTAGTGGCATCGTTGGAGATTTTAATATTTCTTCCTATTCAGAGCATGCTCTGGATATTGGCTCTTCTGCGCAAGCTATTTGTTATATTGAGGTGGAGCTGGGAAATAATAAATGTTTTGGCGTAGGGATTGATGCCGATATTACTTTAGCCGCTATCAAGTCTTTAATTTGTGCGTTAAATAGACAAGCTAAATAGGAAGTACGTTGTCGCAAATAACCGCTTGTGACAACGTACTTAAAATCTTACTTTCCTAAATTTTTTTGTATTAACTTAGGCATTAACATTGACACCATTTATGATGGATAAAAGAGTTTTGGAATTATTTGCTGAATAAGAGGCTTCGTTGCTATTGCTCTCATCTAACATAGTAAGTACTAAACTTAACCTATCACTAATAGTCCCTACTTTGCCAAGAGAAGTGGCACCAGTTGTTGCATCAGCACTGTAGGTGCTACTTGGTTGCGAAACACTGGCTGTATTTGCCGTAGCGCCAGTTGTAGCGTCACTTTTAGCCTCCAAGTGCTTATGGGGTCCTCTGCTATCAATTTTCAATTTCTCCAACAGAGCCTTTAAGTCGTCAGTAGAAATGGAGTCCTTGCCTCCTGTGAGTTGTTCAAAACTAAGCTTAGGTTTGCCCATTGAGCTGCTTTGGTTGGTGGCTGAGGTGACGGCGTCGAACTCGGATTTTGAAATACTGCCATCGGAATTGGCATCCATCTTACTAATTAGCTGATTTAAGCTTGGTCGCTTGACCTCGGAATACGCACTATTATTTACGGCACTGATACTACTCATTATTTCCCCCTGTTACTACCCAAATCTATACAGATATCCTAATGAATCTAGGCATAAATGTACGAAAACAAACATATCACCCATTCAGAGCAATATTAATAATAATTCTTCCGTGAAAAAAAGTGCGAAGGACCTCGTGTCGATTACAATCTAGATATTAATGATTATTTTCCTATTGTCAAGTTAGCCAGA
>CAIUUT010000085.1 GCA_903902445.1 uncultured Candidatus Marinamargulisbacteria bacterium | reverse complement strand
TTTTCTTCACCAAGAAATAAGCCCCAATACCACTTAGCGACGCAATAAAGAGTAGCCACACCAACGACTGTAACTCAAAAATTATTCCCAGAGCAAACAAGATGTAGTAATCTCCACTGCCCATTGTCTCCTTCTTTAGGAAGTAGCCCAGAATCTTGGCTACGATAAATATTATGAGTGTGAACAGCACCGACTGAGCTAATTGCCACAGAAAGGATGCTTGAGTCAGCGCTATCCCCACTGAAACGAGGAGCAACGCATAAAGTGGAACATTATAAATATTGTAAGTCAGATAATCCGTCAGGGCATTAAGGAGAAATAATAATAAAAACAAAACCCACAAAAAAAACACTAAACCAAAACCAAACTTGCTAAATAAAAAGCAGAAGGCCACGGCCGAGAACAGCTCTACCAAGGGCAAATATTGAGGGAGCTTGGCTTGGCAATAACGGCATCTGCCTTTCAGCCACACAAAGTTAAGCATCGGGATTAGGTCGTGCCATGCCAGTGGTTTATGGCAGCTATCACACTCGGAGCGCTGCACCCAAAGGGACTGACCGCTAACCAGCCTACTGCTAACAAAATTAATAAAGCTACCAAAGACAGCACCTGTTATAAAAATAAAAAATAACTGCATATTAGAATTCTAATACCAGTGGGGGAATTAGTGAATAGTGAATAGTGAGTGGTGAAGAGAAGCTTAGTAATCAGTCAATACAAATAAAAGAACGAAATATTTTGATACAAGAAAAGGAAATATATTTACGATATATAGTTTAAAGCTCCAAATTTGGGGAATAATATGAGTATGCCAATAGTTACAAGGGGGAACAAGATATGAGTGGATTAGAAGGAATTTCAGGAAACAACAACTTAAACAAGCTTTCCGACAATACTGACGTTGATAAAAACAAGGAAAAAGAGAAGAAGCTTCTGGCTGAAATAAAGGATCTAATTAAAAGTAGTGGAAGCCTTACCGAGCTTAAAGGTAAGATTGATATGCTCAAACAAATTGCACCTGAAGTTGGCAAAGCGGCCGAAGATCTACTTAATAAACTTGAGTCCAGTGCCTCTAAAAGTGACCCCACTATGGGAGACAGTGAGAAACTTGAAAAAATGAAAAAAATGCTCGACGACGTAAGTAATATTGCCGAAGCAATGGCGGGCAGTGCAGGCGTCACCACTAACCCTTTAGACTTTAACAACGACGCACTTCGAAAAGCTCTAGAAGAAAAAGACGGACAGAAACATCAGATAAGTGTAAGCATTTAAGAAGTTTGCCATTAGAAAAACTCAACTATTGGATAACTTTTATCACAAAACGAAATTTAAATTCAGTAACTATTTACTCAGTTGCAATATTAGCTCGACTTCACCAACACCCATTTCCAGGTATTTGGCAATCTCTTCCTGCATGACGTTAACGGAGGCTAGCTCCATTACTTTATCATTTCTTGTATATTCTTTATTGTAAAGTATACGCTCTACTTCTTCGCGCAGATCATCATCTATATCGCCTAAGTCCACTTTCTTCTCGCCACTTTCCATCTCTTTTTGCTTGTCGATCTCTTCAGCCAATTGTTCGGCAATGGGCTTCTCCTCAACCGCTGGGGCTGCTGGTGCTGCCGGCTGCTCTACCACGGGGACTTCGGCCACTGGCACGACAGCTGGTTCTTCGACTTGGGGGGCGGGAGATGGCTCGGGGGCTACCTCTTGCACCTCAACTTCGGGCACAGCTGGCTCAACCGAAACTGGCTCAACCGCTGGGGCTGGGACTTCTGGCGACGGACTAACACTACGGTCACTAGCTGCCACCGAACTTGGAGAAAAATTCTTAGCTTCTTTCATTTTGTTCTCAAGCTCCGACAGAATACCTTTGGCTTTTTCCGTTAAGTTATTGGACGTCTCTTGCAACTCTTTCATCAGTGAGCTAACCGAATTTTCCAGTTCTTCAAGTTGATCCGTTTTCTCTATTTTACGCAAACTGTCTATTTGTTTAATGACTTGCATGTACCTAATAATGAGAAATATGATGAGCACTAGACTTATAGCTACAATAATATAAACGATAATCGTGCCACTTGCTTTTGGTTGACGCGATAATTGTGCTTCCATTTTTTTCACTTTATCTTTCAGGGCTTCTATTTCCATAAAATTTACGTCAGCTGTTTTATCCGCCTTTATAACGGTTTCTTTATTGGAGGTGGACTCTGCAGACGTTTCGGAAGCAGTTGCTGGGGAAACCGCCTCAACGGAGGCTTCAACTTTTGGCTCAGATGAGGCGCCCTTTATATCTTTTATTTTTACTTTAATATTGCTTTTTTCTGTAGCAACTGGAGTAGCTTTTTCTTGAACGGGCGGCACAGTAACCTTTGGTTTAGCGCCGGACATCATTTCTCTGCGGATATTGTTTATCCAATCACTCATTAAGCCTTCGGGGGTGGAACCATTGAAATTAATTTCTTCAGAATAGATGGAAAATATTTTATTATTGTCGACATAGGCGGTATAGATGTCGTTGGGGTATCTATAGACAATTTTCTTTAAATCTTGAATAGATTTGATGTTCTCATTTAATTTAGAAGCCACATCTTGGGCTCTAGCATAAGCAGAAGGATAACTTGCTTTTGACA
Organism: uncultured Candidatus Marinamargulisbacteria bacterium; assembly: GCA_903902445.1. Taxonomy (GTDB): domain Bacteria; phylum Margulisbacteria; class Riflemargulisbacteria; order GWF2-35-9; family GWF2-35-9; genus CAIUUT01. The sequence continues at coordinate 16,225 of CAIUUT010000085.1, read as the reverse complement.
AAAGCCTCATTACTTCTTGACCTCTGTAGCTAACCTCACCCATCTTCTTGCCATCAAAGGTAGCATCTCTGGCGATAAACTTGGCCTCTGACGCCAAAAGAAAAGTCATTAGAAATAAAAGCGATATTACTATTTTCTTAAACATCTTAGCCCTTCCAATCTAAAGATTTGCCGACATCTGGGTCATTATATATTACATATTCTACCGTAGGATCATCATTTTCAGCTACATTTTCTTCATTTTTTTCTTTTTGTTCGTCTTGTTCACCATAATTACTTTTTCTATTTTGATTTTCTACATTTACCTTAACATCTTCAGAGGGATCTATTTTCTTAGTTTCCATCTGATGATCTTGAGACTCTTCAGCAATAGCACTAGCAAGTTGCTGCTGCTGAATTCTTAAAAAATCGTCACCGGCAATCTTGGATATATCAGAGCGCTGATGAATAAGTCCTGATAAATCTATCGGTGAAATGGCCATAGTTTTATTTTACGTCTTTTAAAACCTTTTTCAACTCATCCTTGTCTGAAATTAACATAAAGAAAGGCCCCTCTCCACTGTAGGCTACCACTTTTGCGCTGTATATCCCACTTTTAGGAAAAGAAAAAGTGTTGGGGTATTTGCCACCTGTTCCCTGTATTTTAGCTAACAGTTTCTCGTTATCATCGAAGATCAGCATGTCCGCATCCAAAGTTTTCTGCGTGTATAACCCCACATATCTACTCGATTCTTTATCGGCATTTACCTTGAACCTTAGTTGATAAAATTTCCCTCGCTCCAAAGTATCTGTAACAATTATGGGAAAAGCTAAAGTCCCGAGCAAAAAAGAAAAAATAATGAACTGCAAATATTTAGTCTTCATTTTTATTCCTTATCACAATATTTTAATAATAATGAGGCCAATCATTACAATCAAGGCCACTAAAATTGCGCCAACTACCCAGTTCATTTTTTTTACTTCTTCCCACTCATTAATGTCCTTAGTTAACCAGTCGAATACTTTTATGGAAAGGCCCACACCAAAAGCGAACCCTATGGACGCTACAATAATCCATCCTAACGATACGCCCCATTTTATTAGTAAATCTTTAAAGGACAACGAAAAAGAGACAAAACCACCTGAACCTGAAGTTGCGGCCTCCACCTCATCAGCAAAAACGCTACCCATTAACATAACTGCTACTACTGCTCTACTTAAATTCTTACTCATTTTTTACCTCCTCAAATGATATATTATTTGCTTTTAAAAAGCTATTCAACGACTCATTGTTTTTGTCTAAAGCATAAGCCTCCCTCCAACTTTTTAAAGCCTCATCTTTCAGGCCCAATGTCCAATATACTGAACCAAGACGAATATGAATTTCTGGAATCTGGTTATTTATTAACTTAGCTTTGGACAATTCCTCAATGGAGTCAAAATATTTCTCTTCATAAAATAACTGCAAGGCGTGATAGTAATGACGCATAATATCTTCTTTTAAGGTTTGGACACTCTTGAAACCGTCCGCTTCTACCACGTCTCTTAAAGCTTTCACTTCTATGCGTAACTGTTCTTTCTCTTTTTTAAGCTCTTTGATTAAAGCCTGGACATCCGCATTTAATTTATTTTTCTGCTCGGTAACTTCCGTAATTATCTTACCCGTCTTATCGGAATTGCTGACTGCCGTTTGGTATTTTTCGCCAATTACTCCGCTCTTGGCCTCTATGTCCTTTATTTTTCCAGAGAGTTTAGAATACTCCTGACCATAAAAGCTAAAGAAATCGGTTGTAAAATCAAACCCAATACAAATGTTTTGCACCGGTATATCACCATAGGCTGGATTGTTGGGAGTACGGAAAGGAATTTGGGTTACAGCAAGCTTCAAGTTTAGCTGCTCAGTAAGGGGGATTTCAATTGCAGTGTTCCAATCCTTGGCATCATACTCTACACTCATGTGACCTGCATTTTTGCCATCTTTACTAAAATAATAGGTTAAGGAATAAAACAAGTTACTAAACATATTGTAGGGCAAATAAGCATTACTCAGCCTAGAATCGCCCAAACCAGCAGACAGCTCGAATTGGTCCATTCTGTAGGTGGACACCATATACATCGCCATATTATTGATGTAGTTTTCAGTTAGGGTATCGAAGGTAGACGCATTGGTCCGAGCAATAATTTGCTCAATACCAAAAGCAATATTTAACTTGGGAATCAGAACATCTTTAGCTAACAGCATTTGCACATTCCCAGCGATATCATTGTTATTGATACGAGTTATACCAAACTGAAAAAAATCGGTTAAGGAATAATTCAAGTAGTAATCATCTTCCCAATAGCTTACCCCTGCACTCGTATACGGTGCTAAAGAAGCCCCCATGGAGAATTGGCCAATCACGCCTTGTCTAGCTGCGGGCGTGTTGATGACTGTATTTACTCTGTTAAACACAGCACTAAAAGCAGCCGAGGTTAGCGAAATAATAATCACCAACAGTATAAGTTTATTTTTCATTTTTGACGCCCCCACTTACTTCAAATAATTCGGGATGCTCCCCTTTTAGCTTCTTTATTTGAGTTTTGGCTTCTTCGCTTTCGGGGTTGAGGGAAAGCGCCAACAACCATTCTCTCTTGGCCTCTTCAAACTTACTGAGGGTGTAGTATATAGAGCCTAAGCTCTCATGAATAAGTGGCATGTTGGGATACAACGAATTGGCAATTTTATATTCCTGAAAACTTTTTTCATAGTCGTGCAGATAATAATACTCTAGCCCTTGCTGAAGGTGCTTCATGGTTACTTTTAATAGTAAGGTCTCATTTTCACGCAACTCTTTTTCCACAATTTTCTGAGACACGATCTCGTTGACTAGTTTTTTCTGAAACTGCTCCGAATATATGTACTCCATCGAATTCATTTTGGCCTTTAAGATATTTATTTGATTCTCCTGATTTTTTAGTTTTACAATAACTTCGGAGGTTAATTTATTTCCGCCAGTAGTATCCTGCTGAACAATAGCCCCGCTCTTGGTAAAATTTAGAAGCGTAAAACCTAATTCTAAAACTTTACTATCACCACCCATTCCGTTGGCCAAGCCATAGCCAGTTAGTGACACTTTTATCTGCTCACTCCAAGGGAAGGTAAATCCAGCTCCAAAATATCCATAGTCATAGTAAGCAAAAAGATTAATATTATCCCAAACTTTTGTCTCTATTCCCCCAAACATAACAAAAAAATCTGGTCCTTTATCAACCATTCTTTGCCCGCCAAAGTTGATGTAAAAAGGGTCTGAGTAAATCTGATAAAGAATGTATTCCTGGGGATAGGGAGCGTTAGTGTCTGCATAGGCACAGCCCAAATTTCTAATACCCATACCGATTTCTCCGTATTCAGCGCTAACAAAATATTTGTATAAAAAACCTAAGGTTAATTTATTAGAGATATATTTTTTCTGTAGAGAGAGAATAAAATCTTCTTCCAGAAATTGGGTAAATGTTAGAGAGTTAAATAAATTATTTGTGCCTCCAATATTAAAAAAAGCCTCATTGTATATTATTTCGTAATACCCCTTTTGGTTCGAGGTTAACTTGGGGTAAAGATAATTATCTCCATAATTTGCCGAGAACGAAAAGGCTAGAATTAGACATAATAATATTAATAGTTTTTTACTCACCACTTTACTCCTTTTGCACGTCTTGTTTAATTTCATAATTACCATCAAAACAAATATAGTACATACCAATATTTTGCTGGCCGAGATAAACCTCAAAGGTAAACTGCCACACCTTCTCCTCGGGAAGATAGATATGATAATATTTGGGACTATCTGCTATTTTACCCAGCTCCATATTGATGCCGTTTAGCCTTAGCGCCTCTACAATCCATTCAATAAACATTTTTCCAAAATAATTTTCGGAAAAGGTAAACAATTCTTTAAATTTTCTAATCTCTACAATCCCCTCTCCACCCAATATCCGGTTGGTTAACATATATATAATATTTACATCCATAATATTTAAGCAGGGCTTATTTAGTTCATTATTTAACGAAAAGGTATAATATTTACGATCTAATCGCTGCACCGCATCATAGGGTACCAGCTTCTTGCCATAATACTTACAGGTAAACAATATCTTTAGCTTGGTTGATATCATGTCGCTAATCTTCAACCCCATGCGTTTGATGGCTTCTTCTAGTATAGTTTCTTTAACGAGGCTATTTTCACTTTCCACCTTTGTTCTCCTTTTTATCAGGTACAGTAGACTGCACGTTTTTGGTGGCATCAATAACTTCAGTGTCTGTTCCCGTGCTTCTTATGCCACTAAAATCCACCTTACCATTATCTTTCTTATCCGCAATTATGGGTTTAAAGATAATTCTAACTCGCCTATTTATAGAGCGATTATCTTCCGTATCATTAGGGGCAAGTGGTCGGTACTGATTGTATCCTATAATGTAACAATTTTCTTCCTTAATGCCATTATCGACTAAAAAATGAACCACACTGGCCGCTCTAGCAGCTGAAAGCTCCCAATTGGACTTAAACTCCGCGGTGCGAATGGGAATGTCGTCAGTGTGTCCCTCAACAACAATATTAGCTTCCTCGACTTGCTGGAAATAACCGACAAAGGCACTTAAGACTTTATATGCTTCATCTCGTAAATCTGCTTTAGCCAAAGGAAATAAAAGTTTACTTCCTAAATCCATGACTATCGTGTGATTTTCAACTTTTACGGAAACCATTTGTTCTAACTTTTCGGTAGAAATATAAAGCTGCAAATCGTCATAAATTTTCTTCAGTATTCTTTCCTCCGTCTGGTACTCTTCCATCATTGTTTCTTTCTGTTGTGAAAAAATTGTAGTAAACGAGATGGACATCTGCTTGAATTTTACCGTATCTAAGGTGGACATAGAAAATAAGAGCACAAAAAACGCCATGAGTAGCGACATCATGTCGCTAAAGGAAATAAAGAAAAGTATTTCCCTGTTCGGCTTATTTCTTTTCTTTTCTATCATGTTTCTTTCTTTCTGCTCCCGATAAATAAATTAACATTTTCTCTTTTACAATAAGTGGGGCATCATCGCTGGCAATAGCAAGAATACCAATCAAAATCATTTCTTTTAGCATGGCCTCTTCCTCGGAAAGTATTTCCAAGCGCCCTGCTAAAGGAGTAAAAACTAAATTGGCCAGCAACACACCATAAAACGTAGCCACCATGGCGATACCCATGTTGGGGCCAATGGTGTCCGGCTCTTTCAGATTCTGTAGCATCATTATAAGACCAATCAGAGTGCCTAATAGTCCGAATCCAGGGGCATATCGAGCCGTGGTATCAAAGAATATTTGGCCCTGATAGTGTCGGTTTAAGGTAGCCTGAATTTCATCTTTCAAGAGTGACTCTACTTGCTTGGGCTCTACCTTGTCGATAAGCAGCTGAACTCCATGTCTGAAGAAAGGATCGACAATAACGTCCACTTCTTTCACTAAGGCCATCTTACCCTCAGATTTCACAAGTTTAGCTAGCTCTTCAATTTGTTGGATAACACGATCCGGCACAGCCTTCTTCGTAAGGAATATTACCTTTAATCTACCAAACATTTTAAACAGCTGTGTTAAGGGGAAATGGACTAACGTAGCCGCTAAAGTACCACCAAAAACAATAATGAACGCTTCTTTTTGCATAAAGAATTTCAAACCATTGTCGAGTCCAATGGCCGTTAACAGTAACATAACTCCAGCTAGAACCCCCAAAAATGTTGTGGGGTCTGGATAACTTGCATAAAAACTCTTCTTTTTATTACTGACCATTTAACTTTATACCACCTTTCTTTTCTAACTTTCTGGCCACAGCCACAATTTTGCGTTTAGCGTCATTTATTTGCTCCAAACTACTTTTTTTCTCTAAGCCCATGCTTTCAGAATCGACAATAGCTTTGGTTCTATCCGTTAAGCAACGATTTATTTTACTCAACAGCTGCGGTGAAGTTTGCAACATACCTAAAGCTATGAGCCTGAAATCTGCAATCTCAAAAAGTATGGTTTGGAAAACTTGGTCATTTAGCTTATTGAAATCTTCAAAGGTAAAAATTAAAGCCCTGACTTTGGCTGCAAAGGCTTCATTCACGGCTTCATATTTGCCTAATATTTCTTCTCGTTTCTCGTCTGGCAAGAACTCGATGGTTGCCGCCAACTTCTCTAAATACTCGCCACTTCCCTGTGCGGCATCATCATTGGTGGCATTAAAATAGGCGGAGAGCTCCATTTCAAAATCATACAATAACTCAGGATTAGGGATTTCAACATTGCTCATAATCTTCATCACGAAGTTGTCATCATCCAGTTGCATTAATAACTCTGAGGCTTTTTTGGGAGATAAATAATTGAAAACAAAAATCTTCATTTGATCCGTTTCTTTCAGTAAAAAGTCGCGCAACTCAATGACTGAAACATCTTCAAAAAACTTAAACTTTTCTTTTTTACTTTTAAAATATTCTTTGGCTTTATTGATGCCGAAAGATTCTTTTAAAATTTTACTAGAAATATCCAGCCCACCAAACAAAAACTGTTTTTCCAAGGCGATGCCGTAAAAGTCATTAATTACTTCTCTGCGTTTGTCTGGATCAACTTTACCTATTTGCGAAATACGTTCGAGCAATAACTTGGCCTTATCTTCACCAATAACACTCATGATTTTTGAGTTTATTCCTGGGTTAATGCTTTCTAGCGTAAGCAACAAAACCGCTGCTTTATCCATATTCGCTTCACTTAAAAAAGTTGTGTCGATTCTTTCCTCTGACATAATAAGCCCCTTAACTGTTGTTTCCTGATTTTTCTATCCAGTCAATAAGTGCCTTAGCAAATTCAGCTGGCTTTGCTTTGGCTAGTGAAACAATTTCCTCTACTTGCCGGTCTATAGTAGACTTAGTCTGCTCGAACTTCTTTTTCTCTTCTTGCAGTCTATGAAACTCTAATTTGCGGGCATTCTCAGCTCGATACTTGGTAACTATTCGCAAAGTAGTAACACCCAAATAGATTAGCAGAGGAAGTCCAATAACGATTACAAAAAACCACTTATACGCCTTGAATAAATCGGTTATTTCCGTAACGTTTTTGCGCAAAGTGTACGCAAAACCTTTAAAGGGATAAGTAATTATAAAAAACTGATCTCCACGTTCTGGCGCATAACCCACTACGGACTGGACGACATTAGCCACGTCCTCTTTACTTAAATTTAGTTCACTTAATTGATCTTTATTTAAAACGATACTTATAAAAAGCTTCTCTATCTTGGAGTCAGGAATAATAATGGTTTCTTTATTCTCATTGAGTATCTGTTTTACAATGGTTTGGTCTTCTTTTCTCTCCGTACCAAACGAATTTTGTTTCTTTGTTTTGTTTGTTTGTTGATTCTTCGCACCTTCCGTGGTCGTGTCCGCTTTCTCGCTGGTGTCGTGCTGAGGCATCGTAACCACGGGTTGGCCATTATTATCATTTCTCGTAGTGCCCACTGGCACAGTCTGTTTTACTTTGCCTTCTATATAGCTTGGATTAACTCTGGGAAATCCTGGCAGTTCCAGCGCATATCCTTTACTGCTGCGAGGCACCAATCCCGGCAGTTTTTCAATTCCTGTACTGCTCTTTACCGTCTGGACTTGCTCTTGAGGATCCGCGGTGGTAACAGTCTTATTTCCCTGCTGGTCATAACGGTAGGTTTTATTAGTCAGGCTGTCTTTGCCCTCTAAGGATTTATTACTTTGACCTTCCGTTTGTAAGGACTCGTCCGTATCTTCTTTCTTATTTTCTCGTGAAGCATTCTGGATGCGTTCGGTAATATCTCGCGGTGTATATTGTACGGTATTTACTTGTCGTTGCGTTTCAGAATACTGAATAGAAACATTAACAATATAATTGTGACGCCCTAACATTTTGTTTAAAATCTGCACCACGTTTTTCTGGAAAAATTCTTGTTTTCGTATGTACTCTGGTTTACGGAAATTGATAAAGTATACCGCACTACTAATGGCCAATAATACAACCAAACCCAAGGTAATAAAGGATAACCCTCCCTGTCTGGATGGCTTACTTTCATTAAACTTATTTCTACTGTTTTCCCTCACCCCAAAATCCTTTCCTGCTTAAAATGTTAGGCTAATACCAAACCGATTAACAACACCCAGCAAGTCAATATTTTTATAACCATAATCAAAATTAATCCCCAAAAGTGAAACACTTACTCCAGCGGATATATTATTATCCTCATCTAAGCCAGCATTTAAACTAAACAGGTTATTTGCGTATCCGCCACCCCAACGTATTTTGCGGACAAAATCTATGTATTCTATATTAAGGGAAAAATCATATAAATTACAGCCTAAACCCAAACTATAGTAAAATATTTTATCGTTCTTCGAGAAATTACCCGCAATATTATTAAGCTTCAGGGCTGCTTGCCAGTTGCTAAGCTGGTATTTAAAGCCTAAATCCAAGCTATTGAAAGTTTTTTCTTCCACGGCTTTCTTGAAGTATTGTTTAAAACTAAGTCCAGCATCGATACCAAGAATCTTCTGTCCCACCGCAAGATAGGCAATATTTTCATTGTAATACTCTATTCCATTCGCGGTACCGGTAATGCTGGTCATTTCAAAACCGCTGTCATCCACCAACCGCGTAACCCCAGCGTTAAGTCCAATTTGTCCGAAACTATACGAAAAGGCTAATTGCTGTATGCTCGTACCCATAAACCATTTGCTGTTTTCGACACAAACCCCATCTTTTTGCTGCGTACTGGCCAAAATAGCAGGGTTACCCAGAGCCGCTGACCAACGCGCCGAATTTATGAGGTCACAACCGCCCTGCGAAAACCCCGTAATACTGGAGGATATATCGTCTAAGCTGGAGGTAGCAAAAACTGTACTAACAAATAGTATAGCGCTCCATAAAACAACTCGGGATATAAATGATGTTTGTCGATACATTTTATTGCTTCCTTTTAATTATTTATATCCGGTATCCCTGGCGGCAAGCTAGGATTTAACAACAAATTACCAATATCCTTTTCACTGCTCTTTTCAATTACTATGCCCGTCATATTAGCAGTCGCACATAAAGTTTTTGTACACGTAATGGAATAGGTTCCATCGGGTATGTCGGTAAAGGAAAACTTACCGTCCAAGAGAGTCGTCAGCACGGTGTTCACCGCCGTCGATTTTATGGCCACTTTAACTCCCGAATAGTCACCATCCGTTACGCCTACCAACACTACTCTGCCTTTAATTTTTCCGCCATAAGCGTAGGACTCTTGCGAATTGCGACAGCCTGCAAGAAAGGCCGCAGCCATTAACATTAACATCAAGACTCCTACTAATCTGTGTGGCACGCAAATTAACCTAAAAGTCTTGCGAATTGTTAAAATGTTTTTTAGTTCCATACAATCAACTTCCCTGATTTGGCCAGTTTATCGGCGACCATCAAAACGTAATAATACATGCCAGAGCCCATCATCTGACCATTTTCATCTTTCCCATTCCAGATAAGGGTACGATTATCGACCCCAACTTGTCCTTGGGCGTCTAAAGACGAATAATCAGCTCTAAATATTTTCTGTCCCGCGAGATTATATATGCGCAGGGATACATTTGCTGGAGAAGAGCCTAAATCATACTTGAAGGTAACTTGCTCACCTTTATAGACATTTACAGGATTGGGATAAACAACAATATTGCTTACCTGGTCGCTAGAAGTTGCACCGACAACTCGGACATAAAACGTCTTGGAGTCTGCCACGGATAAGTCTTTCGAGTTAAGCGGTTGATTGTTTTCATCGGTAAGGGCATAGTCTTTATCGTCTAATTGATTAATTTTTATATTGACCGTTAAGCCAACAGGATTGTTCACTACAATTTTCCAAGGTTTACTAATATCTGGGTTGTAGCTTTCCAGTAAACCTAAGTTGCTATTGTCGATATAGACACGCACTTTCTGATTGGGATAGGTAGGTGGCGCCAGCGTGTCTACTCGCGGGTCGAACCACTCATTCACTTTGTTGGATTGCCCCAAGACTAGCTTTGAATTATAGCCCTCCGCCGCCACATCTATACTAAAAAAGTCTTTTTTGACAAAAGTCGGAGTGGAAAAAGCAGTATAATTGGCGGAAGCATTGCATATTACGTTTAAGTCCTTGGCCGCATAAATCCAATACCCCTTCCACACTTTTAAAATATTGGCTAAAACATAAGGATAATAGACGCTGGCAGTGGCGCTACTGTCATAACCCCAAAGTTGGGTATTAAAGATTAGCCCGTTGCTGTAAGCTTGAGCTTGAGAATAGAGGGTACTTCCATCCTGAAAACTAACTTTTGAAAAGCTTAGATTCTTACTATAGGGCGTACCGATAAGATTCCAACCTTGTTTAATGCTTAAGGTTACCACTTGGCTGTCGGAAATATAGGAGCGAGTAATGGTGGCCAACTGTGCGCCATTAGGTACATAGACCCAATAACCTTTACCAACCTCAAAGTTGGTGTTTAGATTCATTCTATTGTACGTCGTACTGGTGCTCACATCATAGTACCAAATCTTGGCATTCGTCGTTTGGATTACGGAGGCAACATTACCCGAAAACGTCATCGGAAACGACATCAAGTTTAAGGTGCTGGTGATGTAAAAGGTGGGAGGGGTCAGGTTGAGCGTAAGGGTGTTTTGGAGACCATAATTGTCACTTAGGGTTAGACTTACCCATTGATTGTATAAATCGGCTAAAACATATCTAAAAACACCCGTTCTGTTGTAGGTCACCTCGCCACTTTCAAAAACTAAGGTAAACAAATTAATTGTGGCACCCAAGTCGGAGGTTGCCGCTCCTGGCAAGGAGGCACTGGCATCAAAAGTAGTGATTAAAGTGTAATTACTGGTGCTGTAGGTTACGACTAAAGAAGGAATGGGCAACGCATCCTGAGTAATGGTCAGCGACAAAGCCGAAGAAATGTTGCCAGCCCTGTCGGCTACGTTTAAAACAATATTATTTCGAGAAAGCTCATTCAAAGTAACCAAAATGGTGAACGTAGTTTTGTACAGAGTGTAGCGAATATTACTGGTATTCACTCCTGTAAAAATTAGGGAAAATACATCGGTTGAGCAAATGCCATTAATCGTAATCCGAGTATTGATGGTCACTTGATTAACCAGACCGATATATTGTGGAACGTTCGGCGGTACCGTATCGGTTGTTTCAAAACAACCAATGTCTACCGCATTATTTTTTATGCGGCTTGTGCCATTATAGTCGGTGGTAATGACTCCCCCAACCAAGGAACTGTCACCAAAATCGATAAAAGGCGAGTGGACGGAAAGCGCATAGTCCGCATCCACCAGTGGATTGACGCTAACCACTAAATTGGTCGTATTAAATTTACCTTGTGGTGCATAAAAACTATAAGCCAGAGAATTATTCATGGAGATAAAATTAATATTACTGTTGGCATAAATATCTTTCCCCGAGTTGGTGTACGCTAGGGTATTTTTTATATTTAAGGTGGCTTGATTGATAGCATACAGCGACTTGCCTAAAGCACTGCTATAGTTGTCCATCATCGTATCGTTAAGCTGTGAAAATGAAGTTTTGTCAACATAAATGGCACCGCCATGATCTACCGACTGATTATTGACAAAGAGATTGTTTCTAAAAGTGGCAATCGTGTTGGTTAATACAAAGGCTCCCCCCATTGAATTTGTGTTGTTCCCATCTAGGAGAAGGTAGCTGACAGTAATGGTTCCGCCGACCACGTTCACCGCTCCAGCCTGAGAATTGAGCGCGCTGTTTCTGAGTAGTTGCGTTTTATAGATAGTGACATGGGAATTATTGGCAAACATCGCACCCGCCATAGACTGAGATTGGTTGGCGCTAAGCGTACTGTTGGCCATGTTTAAGTGGGAAGCATCCACACAAAGCGCACCACCATTGCCAGAGACTGTTTGATTATTAAAAAAGTTAAGCGCACTCGCTTGTATGGTTGAGTTGTAGGCAAAAATAGCGCCACCATCATTGATGACGAAATTGTTATTGAACGTTGAATTCACAATATTTAACTGGGCATTCTCCAGATAGATGCCTCCCCCGTAATTAGCCGTAGAGTCACAAACCACTGAGTTTTGCAGCAGGTACGTGGCTTTATTAAGATAAATAGCGCCACCCTTATCGGACAGCGCATTAAAGGGCTCTATCCCCAACATCTCTACATAGATGTTGCCCGAAATATAGAGGCAGTTTTGGCCGTTAGCTGAGCCATTAATTTTTGCATTACTGTAGGTGGGTGACTCATTAATTATTTTTATAGATTTAGTAATAATCAAATTCTCTGGATAATCCTTGGCATGATAACGCGACGTATTGATGAGTATGGCATCCCCTGAGACCGCAGCATCTATGGCATGAGCAATAGTGTCGTAGTATTTGTCATTAATCCTGATGGTACTATATAGTTTAATATCGATTGCTACGGAATGTGTGGCTCCATAAAAATCTTCCACTAACAAAGATACGTTTTTAGTATCAGGTATTGAGTAATGGTGCACAATGGAACTTTGATTGGTAGAAAGAACGGTTCCATCTCCAAAATTCCAATAATACGTGACTATTCTGTCGTCATAGTCACCACTGGGGTTAGCATTAAAGGTAATGTTACAGGGAATATAAACATTGGCGGTATTGAAGGTAAAGGACGCGGTAGGCGGATAGTTTACATACAGCGACCTGGTGATGGAAACCGCAACGCCCCAACTATCGGTAACTCTTAAAACAATGGGGTGATAGTCTACGGTAGTAAAGCTAAATGTAGTAATGATTCCAACGTGAGTGCTCTGCAAATCTGGAGAATACCATTCATAGCCAAGAATATGGGTATGGTCATCATCCCAACTTACACTGGCATCCAAGGTAATTACTTCCCTTAAGTTAGCGGTTAGTGGACTAAAATTAAAATAGGGTAAGGGATCATAGTTGATGTAGATACTTTTGTATATTAACGGTGAATAACCTGCATAATTGTCGCTAACGTATAAACTAATATTGATTGTTCCTGCATTATTAAACTGATAATCTATACTGGGACTACTGGTAACAATACGTTGTCCATCAACTGTAAAAATATAAGTACTGATGCTCATATCATCGGTTGAGGCACTGGCATTAATGTTTAAGATAGTCCCCAAATTCGCTGTGACACTAGAGGTTACGAAGTTGGCTGAAGGTAAGGGATTAAGCCAGAACGTTAAGGTGTAGGTATTGGAGGCTAAATAAGCATCCTGGACCGTAAGGCTTACCACTCTTTGCCCAGTCACCCCTAACGGAAATGTAAACGTCATACCTGTGGCCGAATTATTGGTAATTGTCGCACCAAATCCAAAGTCCCAGTAAAATTTGTGGGGTAAATTATCATCATCCCAGAAACTTGTTATATTTATGGTAAGGGGGTCTTGATAACTATTTATAGTAGGTAAAATACCAAATTTGCTTTGGGCACTGATGCTCGCCGTAGGCTTATAGTTTACGTAAATCGATTTTGTAACGATACCGACAGCTCCCCAATTGTCCGTAACTTTTAAGACCACCGTATGATAGCCTGAGGTTGGGAAACTAAAACTAGTTGTTGCACCAAAGTGTGTTGTATTTATGTCTGGAGCGTACCATTCGTAGACTGAAATAGTCGTGTGAGCATCATCCCAACTGCTTTTACTATCCATCGAAATCGTTTGATTGATATTGGCAGTTAACGGATCAAAAACAAAGCTAGGCACTGGATTATAGTTGATATATACGCTGGTCATTACGGTACTAGATTGAGCATAATATTTATCGATGACCCACAACATAATGTCTTTTGTGCCTGGGGTATTGTAGTTATAGGTAACCTGAGCGCTGCTTTGTAAATATATCGCCCCGTGGGCTACGTCTACATCAAACCTATTTAAACTAAGGGGCATATCGTCATAGGAGGACGAGGCATCGAAGGTAACAGTTTGATAAAGGTTGGCAGTAACTCTAGATTTACCCAGTACGGCAACGGGAATTTTGTTTATCCATAAATTTAAGGTGGAGACTATTTGCGCATTAAAGAAATCTTTCACCGTTAAGGTCACAACAACACTGCCTGTGAGGTTCGAGGGATAAACGTAACTAAAATTTCTGGTATTGGAAGTTGGTGTTTGAGCACCTGTTCCAAAATCCCAAGTAAACGTGTCCAGCGCATCGTCATCATTTACATAAGTATAATGAACAAATAGCGTATCTTGAATACTATTGATGGTGGGGTAATATCCGCTAGCACTGGAAAGCTGGAAGTTTGCGGACGGCGTACGATTGTAATAGACGATTTGGGTGCCCAGTGAAGCGCTATTTTTCTGAAAATCTAAAATATTAGTCGTAATATTTAAGGTGCCTGGCAAAAAATCCTGAGTAAGTGCAAAAAGTAGACTTAAGTTTAAAGTAAGCGTCTCTTTGCCTCCATAATAACTTAGATTGCTTTGAGCCAAAAGTGAAGCATCAAGCGGATAAAAACTACGCGTCCCCATATCGTAGGTATAACGGAACGTTATCGACTTATTGTTTTTATCGGAAATATTGATGGTAATACTACTTATATTATTCCAGCCATCGTTGTCGGTTACAACGATCTGCACATTATTCTGGCTGGCTACAAAATACATACCCGAAACCTTACTGACTTGCGAAGGCACACTTAAGTCGTTGTACACATTTACAGCCGCACCATTCATCACCGCCGTTCCCATCCAAGCTAGACTTTGGTTAAAGTAATAGCTACTGGCTCCGGACCAATTACCAAAATAATCTTGCCCCGGCGTAGCATAGACCGTGGTGCTAAGTTGCGCTAAAAAAGAAGCCTGTTTCCCTGTATTTGTGCTGCCATAAGCACCCGCTAACCACATAGGAATAGTCATTTCATTGTGCCAAGAGTTGTTAGAAGTAGGATAAAGAGTGCTGTCTAAGGCATAGAGGGCCGCATTGGCGGGATCGATCCAACTCATTGACTTATCTAAGAAGCTGCTGGCTCGCCCCTCTCCATACCACAGAGAATCTAGCGCCAAGCGAAAGGGCACACGAATGGCATCGTACCAGAAATCCATGCCAGTCCCCGATGGGCCAGAGGTTCTACCATAGCTTGAAGTTGAGCCCGTAAAACTACACCAATCTGGGGCTAACCCTTTGGAGCTGCCCGGCTGAGAGTTTAAGAGTGTATAGCCTTGGTCGATAACACCCTTCCAGTTGTGGGTGGTAGCCGTATCGAACTGCGCGAATACTTTAAAGGTGGCAGGTGCAAAATAGGAGGGATTGAAGTCATGCGTGAAAAAGTTTTGATCATCAGGATACAAATAGTTGTGGGAAACATATTGCACATAAATGGCGTTAATAATCTCCTGCGCCTTGGTGCCGTAATCGATGGAGGAATTCCAAGCTGGGTAACCATTTTTTTTCAGTCTATCGGCAAACACCAGAGCCAAAGCGACATCGCAGTCACCGTCGGTGGCTCCACCTGCACCCGTAACAACACCCGTACTATCGATGCGCCAAGGGAAAAGCTTATTGGCTTTCTGCTTACTTAGACTAGCGTTACAAAGTGCATCAAAGCTCGTACGCTGGTCACCCCACAAAAACAACAGTAAACCATAACCCATTGCCTCGCTGACCGAGGTACTGGTAGCAATGGGATCGTGAACTAAGCCTGTAGGAAAAGGCGCAATAAACCGTGAATTGTACCCTGTCAGTGTGCTTTGTAAGGCATTATCCCACGCCAAATCTTTTACACCAAAACTAGGGGCTGGGTATACAGGACTAGCGTTCCTATATAATAGATCTGCTTGTGAAACGATTAAACTAAAAAAGAGGACAAGTATCCCCCGAACTAAAGCCCCCATGGAGGTATATCATAACAAATCTTTTTTATTATTGACAGGGTAGCCAAACACTTTTAATTGGCAAAATTAATTAAATAATAACGTCAAGTTACTTGACCCACAATTTGAATTGTCGGCACGTGCCGACAATCTGTGCTTGGGCATTTTTTTCGAATAAAAACTCAGCCTAATTGGAAAGCTAGAAGCTAATGCCCATGCCGAACTGGTGGACGGCAGCTAGCTCGTTGTTGGAGAACAAGTAATCGATATAAAAGCTCGAAAGACTTAGCGTGGAACCCAGATACAGATTCTTGTCATAGTCGTTGTAGCCCGCCTTTAAC
>CAIUUT010000084.1 GCA_903902445.1 uncultured Candidatus Marinamargulisbacteria bacterium | reverse complement strand
TCTTTTTCCTTGTTACTCAATGTCACTCCTCCTGTCATCTGTATTACTCCTTTTTACTTTTTTAAAAGAAGTCTATTTTATACCATAGAGTGACATTTCTACTTTGCTCAGGGGTGACATTATCACTTTGGGCTAACAAATTTATAAGCTTATCTTTACAAAAGCTTGTTTTTCCGTATACTAACTACGTTAGGGGGGAAGTTTACTATTATGAAGAAGACTGCAATTTTTCGATTTTTCTTTTTTCTTTTTATCATTATCCTTATTTCTTTTTTCGGTTTTAAAAAGTTTTATCGACCACCCATGCAAGAACAAACTAGGCTTCTAATGGATACTAAATGGACAATTAAAGTTCCTGGGGGGAAACAGATGAACCCCGTTATTAATAAGGTTTTTGATAGGCTACAGCAAATTGATGATAAGTTTAGCGTCATGAATTCAGGCAGTATTATTAATAAATTTAATCATTTTGGGGAGCCGATAACCGATAAGGAAATAATAGGTGTTATTCAAAGAGCCAAAGAAGTGGGTGACTTAACTAGTGGTAACTTTGATATTACAGTTCAGCCTTTACTAGAAGCTTTTGGCTTTTATTCTCGCGAATACAAAGTGCCCTCGCCTAAGGAGGTTCAAGAACTCTTAAAACATGTGGGCTATAAGAAATTTCTAGTCATTAGCGATAATAAGGTTACAAAGTCAGACCCTCTAGTGGCCATAGACCTTGGTGGTATCGCTAAGAGTTATGCTTTAAACGAAGCCCTTAAGGTGTTGCAGGAAAATAAGGTAAAAAATGCCTTAATTGATGGTGGTGGTGACCTCTATGCACTAGGCTTGTATGCCGGAAAGCCTTGGCGAATAGGCATTCAGCATCCGCGTAAAGACGGTTTGTTGGGTGAGTTATCTATAACCGACATGGCTATCTATTCCTCTGGGGACTATGAACGATATTTTATAGACAAGGGTGTTCGCTATTTTCATATTTTCAATCCTAAAACGGGGTACCCTGCTTGGGGCTTGATTGGTTCCACGGTTATATATCCTAAGTTATTCCAAGGTGGTGGTTTATCGAGCTCGCTAGTGATAATGGGTAAAGAGAAAGCTTTAACGTTTATAGATGCGTTACCTGGAGCTGCGGCTATTTTAGTGGACGAGAAGAGTAACGTGTTCTTTTCCAAGGGGCTACAAAAAAATTTAGGGGCTAAGACTAAATTTTATTAATCATTAAGGAGGTGGATATAGACTAGAGTGGTAAGTAGAAACTAATAGAGAGGAGAGGATGATGATAAAGAAGTTTGTAATATTAAGTATGTGTCTTTTTGTTTTTAGCTTTGTTTATGCACAAAGCGACGAAACGACCAGTGAAACCCCTACAAGAGTTGGAGGGCATTTCAAGTTTTTATATAATGACAGTATAAGTGGTAAAAGAACTACTCACCTGCAAGGTGGTGCATATGATAGTTCAACAACAGGCGGAACAGTTGGAGCCTACCCAAACTGGATAGTGTTATTTTTTAGCCATAAGATTAATGATTGGCTAGCTGTGGAGTTTAGCCCATCTATTGAGGCAGCAAGTAAGGCTACGCCAGCTTACGGTACCAATATAGGTGAGGGTATTACGCGTAATCAACGTGCAAGCTATTCACTAGCTAACTATAAACCAGATTATTCTCCAGCTAGAATTCTGGTGCAGTTGCCTGATGATTATTCGCTTGTTTTAGGAAATCTATATGGGAAAATTTCTTGGGAATACGGAGATATGCTTTCTTGGGAAGATCAATTGCATCTAAGTAAATTTTCCTGTAGTGCAGCAGAAATACATGACAACGGTATTGAGGTGCAAAAAACGTATGAGATTAATGGAATAACCGTACCCTTTACCTTCCAGGTGGGTAATGGATCCAACTCTTATACGCCAGATGCCGACCAACAATTTTGTTGGTTAACTAGAATTGAGCCAGAGTTATTTGGACTAAAATGGGAGCTTTCCTATTTTAATAGCAGTGTTGTGAATCCCTTGGACTCAAAAAGTAACCCAGATATTCGTTACGGCTTAGGGGTGCAGTACGCTCATGGTCCACTTTCTATCCGTTCAGAATTCATGCAAATGAATCAAGCTGATGGACGAAACATTCAAAACCCAGAAGCAAGCAAAGCCGCTGCTACAGCTCTTGCAGGAAGGCTTGGTACCGATAACCTAAATAAGGGTGGGTTCAATGTGGTGTCGCGTTATATACTAAACCCTCTAATTACGCTGACGGCAGCCTATTATGAGTACTATAGTAATGGAGGACTAAAGAACAACCTTGTTTTCAACAAAGACGATGCTCTGGAAAAAAATAGAGATGTTTATCTAGGAATAGTTTTCAACATTGCCGATGGAGCCACAATTTTAGTTAACTATGATATGGGTTACTGGACCAGAAAAGACAATGCTGTTCCTGCGACCATTTCCGGTACAGGTTTTGCGTATGAAAAACTTGAGTTTAATAGACTTAGCATAGGTACTAGAATTACCTTCTAATGATGAGATATTATACACAAAGGAGGTACGAGCAAGTCTAGACAGGGTGTTAATTAGACACCAAAAAAAGCTAATCAGACATATTTTTGAGAGGAGTGGATTATGATAAAGAATTTAATAAAGATAATGTTAATCGTTTCTATTGCAGGGATGGTTTTCGCAAGTGCTGGAAAAAGCTCTACAGAAATTCGTGGGCAAATGAGGTATATCCCTTTTGATAACTCTTCAGGTACTCATACTTACGGCAGCAATGCTTCCTCAACTACTAGAACAACGAATGGTTTTATAGGGTCAGTTGTGGATTTTGTGGTATTGGCCATAAATCACAAGTTTAATGACAATCTATCTATTCAGATAGATCCAACCTACCAGTCTAACACAAAAAGCACTCCTGTTTTTGGTTCAGATGTTGCTGCTCAAAAAAGCACTTCTGCTTATTTGTTTGATGCGCAAAACTGGGACAATGCCAAGTTGATCTACACTGTAGATGGCTATACATTTTCTGGTGGTGTTATGCGTAACAAGCTAACATGGGACTATGGTGACTATCTTTCTTGGAAAGATTCTCTAATGGAAACAAGATTTTCTGTAAACTCAGATATTGCCTGGATCGATAGCGGACTAGAGTTGAAAAAGTCAGTAACTGTGATGGAGAAAAAAGTAGGACTTACTTTTCAGCTGCTTAATGGTGGAACAAGCCAGGTAGATCTCAATCAGCAGGTCGCTTGGTTAGTCAAGGTAGAGCCAGAGCTTTATGGTTTAAAGTTTGAAGCGTCTTACTACAACAACATGCAAGCCAATGGAGTTTCTTCCGATCTGCGTGCAGCAGTTGGTGTGCTCTACGAGGACGGTCCACTGTACTTACGTTCAGAGTATGTTAAGTCTTCTCAAGCAGGAGCAAGAGCTCGCTACAATACAGCGGCTACAAGTGCTGGTACGGATAAGCAAGTTGGTAACGATAATAAAAAGCAGGATGGGTACAATGCCATTGCCAGATACTCTATGCTTCCTTGGATTGGACAAATTGAGTATGCAGAGTTTACCAACAATAACTATGTGGGGGTTGCTTACGCTTCTGATTGTAAAGAAACCTATAAGGATTTAGCCTTAAGCGTAATCTATTCTTTTAGTAAGGATTTCAACATTAATGTAACGTTAATGAATTCAAACTATGCGAGAAGTGATAGTTCTGCTCCTACTTATGCGGCTAATACTGCAAGATACCAGACTGAAGTTTTAGATTTCACAAGACTGATCATTGGAACACGCGTGAATTTTTAGTTAGTTGTTTACAATTTTAGACAGGAACCTTATCATTATGGTGAATTTGGTTCCTGTCTAAAAAAAAGTTATAAAAGGAGGATAAGTTATGAAAAGAAATAGGTTCGGTTTTTTCATTTACGCGCTGGTTGTGTGCGTAGGTTTGAGTGGGTTTTTGTTTGCAGCCAGATTGGTTGAAGACGCAGAGGCGATAAACACTATCATTCCAGAAAAAGATACCATCGAGCATGATATCGTAAAGTTGACGCCTGCTGTGATTGCAAAAATTAACAAACGAGCAGGTTACGAAAAGTTTACGGAAGCTAACAAGGAACTGGATTTTATTGTGGGCAAAAAAGACGGTAAAGTCATTGCTGTTGCAGTTATCGACTCAGAGCAAGGTAAATGGGGCCAAATTGACTTTATGATCGCTATTGACCCCGCTACTTCTAAGGTTAAGGACTTAGTTGTTCTCGCCTTCGAAGAAAAAAGAGGACGTCCAATTGCTAGACGTAAGTTTTTAGAGCAGTTTATTGGAAAATCAGCAAGCGATCCTTTAGAAGTAAATGTTAACTTCGAAGGAATTACTGGTGCGACAATCTCCTCTAAGGCAGCGTCTCAAGCAATTCTAGATACCTTTGTAGTTTACGAAGAAGTTTACAAGAAGAAATAGTTTTTATAGTTTAGCGTTAGCTCATAATTACGTTATGGGCTAACACTAAATATCCCAATATTTAACCCCCACAAATTATATAAATCCTTCCACTTCTCAACCAGAGCACTTCATGCCAGAGCACGTTATATATAAGGATAGACTTAACGAAACACACCTTAGGGTAACAGAGTTATTAAACACGTGTTATTCATAACTCGATTGGGAATCCAGAAAACGAAACGAGAAGTCTTAGCTTAGAAGTATATCTGCATACCAGCAAATATACCGTCATTTGCTGGATTCATATTTAGATTCTTTTGGTATTCTACGGTAACCTTTGTTTGCCCCTCGATAGGGAAAATAAGGCCAGTGACAATATCGCGGTAATGATCGCCATCTACAGAAGTATCTGGGTCAACATAGTCATAGCGCGCAAAGCCGATGATTGTTTTCTTTACAAGGGTAAAGGCACCTTCTAGATAGTATCCATTCCAGTTTAAATCGCTGGTGTAAGTGGTCGCTGCAGCAGGATTCCCTGTATTTTTACCAGTTATATACTCGCCATAGAAATGAAAGGGTGCTCCTGCAATAGTGCAATCCTCGCCAGGGAAAGGAACGTCAGAAGGATATTTAAAGTGTACTCCTATTCTGGAAATGTCTCTTGGGTGCGTGGTGTCCGTGATCTTAGTTGTGGCTCCAACCGTTTTCGGAGCATTCCAATAGGAAGCACCAATAAGCAACTTCAGGCTGTCAATTGTCTGCTCTGCTCTGGTAATGTAATCAAGTTCAGAGTCGTTGTCATAACCGTTCAGCCCACCAGAAGCATAAATGGGCCCATTAAAAACACCAAGGGAGAGAACCGTTGCGCCAAGACCAGAAGCTTTAGTATTGTAAATGCCCTGGGCACCTACCATTCTCATCCTGAGTCTTTGACCGTCCGCTCTTAAAGACCGAATGAGGGGGATTAACTGTGCCGTTCGGCCTTCGCCAGTTGTCCCTTCAGAATCTGAGTCGCCAAAGCCAAAGGGCGCAATGATATTGCCAATACGAACGCCTGTACCTCTGAATGCAACAGGAGTCCCTCCAGGGACGTGGATGTCTAAGAAGGTATCCTCAAGTTCAGGGGATTCTCCATCATTTAAGTTAAAAGCAGAATAGACACTTAACCAGTCTTTAATCTTGGCTTCATTGTGCATTTCTAACGCATATAAACTGAAGTGACCGCCATTTGTCGCATAAGATGCTTTGTCAAAGTAATGAGAGTATCTCATATTTAACTCAAAGCTAGTTTGCGCAAAAACGGTAGACGAGCCTAGCAATACTACCATTAAACATAAATACTTCTTCATTTTTCGCTCCATAAATGCCAATAAATGGTATTTATCTTGATTCAAAAATTATTTTACTGAATTAATCTTTCTTTTTGTTAAGCCAAATATCGTATTGGGTTAAAACAAACATGGTAAGAAAGGATAAGGCTAGGATAATGCCACAAGCAAAAAGGATATAAGCAAAACCTTTCCACATACCAATCACCCACTGAGCGGCAATATCAACAATAATGCTAGCAGGTATAATAAGTGCGAATACGGTTTTAATTTTTTCAGAATAGGAGCTTATCAGGAAGATGGCTCCAGCCAAGCTAAAGGTTGCCACAAACCAATGTAAAAAAGTGAAAGAATGAATGGTAAGTTCTGTCCAGTCTTGAGAGCCGTATCCCTTTATTATATTGGCTATTTCCATATTTGTGTCGATGTAGATGCTTCCTAAAAGAGCGATGTAGCTAAACCCTGCCACGCATAACATAGCACTCACAAATATTTTCTGGCTTATTGATAATGTATTTAATCTAATTTTGTTCACGATAAACTCTCCTTCTTAAAAAATTAATTTTATTATAGTAACAATATATTAATTCTACGGTTTTAACAAGTCTATAATGTTATTTACAATTAAACATCCAATATAACCACCGTCAAATCATCGTCCAGCGTCTCTGAATTTGTCCACGTCCGATTCTAGTTCCAAGATTCTACAAGGGGACGGGGTCCCCTTCGTTTCGTTCGCAGCAGCTCACTAAACCCCTTTTTGCCTTTGGCAAAACAAGGGAGCTTCCTTCTCCCTTGACTCTCTTAAGAAATTATAGGACTAGTAGTTAGAATAATTTCTGAAACTACGCTAACCTAGTTTCATTGCCTTTTGCGCAGAGGGATAGAGTCTAATCTCATAAAAAGTTGTTCCTTATCCAACATCCAATATAACTACAGTGAGGTCATCGTCTAACGTCTCTGAATTTGTCCATGACTTTAGGGTGCTAATCAGCTTGTCGACAAAGAGCTCGGGTTCTAGCGAGGCGTTTTCTTTTATTAGGTCATGAAAGCGCTCCTTTTCGAACTGTTCGTTGGCAGGGCTTTTGGCCTCTAAAATACAGTCGGTATAGAGAATAATCCGATCTCCAGATTGCAGGTCGAGGGAAACTTCTTCAAGGTCGTTGTATTCCATCCAACCGATGGGAAACCCACCGTCGGTGGTGAGCTCTATGATTTCGCTTTGCGAAATCGGTGAAGGGTGAATAGTGAGAGGTGAATGGGAATCCGGGGAAATGCCCGTCATTCCGGGCATCGTCGAGGAATCTGTAGGTACAGAGCTGAAATTCTCCCTTTCTCCGTTTACGGAGAGAGGGTTGGGGAGAGAGGCGGACTCCCTCACCACAATTAGCGGCAAATGACCAGCGTTAGAGAGGCGAAGCCTCTTGTTGGGGATGTCGAGAGCGATGGCGAGCGCGGTAAGGTACTTGCCTTTGAACTGGTCAAAGAGGTTGGTGTTCATACTCGTGAGGATATGTTGTGGGCTAGAAGACTGTCTGGCATCCATAATGAACGCCAGTTTGGCCATAGAGCCAACCATGGCGGCGGGTAGGCCGTGTCCCGAAACGTCGGCAATAATGGCCACTAGCTGTCCATCTGGGGCAACGGAAAAGTCGTAGTAGTCACCACCTATTTCGGTCATAGGCAGATATTTGGCGTATACAGCAAGGCCTTGAACAACAGGTAGTTTACGAGGCATGATGGACTCTTGTATTTTAGCAGCCAATTCCATCTCTTTTTTGATACCTTCATATTCAATCGTAACCTGTGAAGCTTGTTTTAAAGAGAGCAGATTCTTAACTCTAGCTAATAGTTCGTTCTTGTTGAAAGGTTTCGTGAGGTAGTCGTTGGCGCCAGATTCTAGGCCAATTTGCAAGTCAGTAATTTGGTTTTTGGCGGTAAGCATGATAACAGGCAGCTCAGAAATACTGTAAGTCTCACGTATTTTCTGACACACTTCGTAGCCGGTCATGAGCGGCATCATGACGTCGAGAATAACCATAT
>CAIUUT010000083.1 GCA_903902445.1 uncultured Candidatus Marinamargulisbacteria bacterium | reverse complement strand
GCATTTTTTAACATCAAATTTTAGAGATTGTTTCCCCTCTTTATAAACATTTTTGTCAAGTACGATTTCAAAATCTGCATCCGGCACAGTCTTGGGTGTGTACATCACCCAGTTTACCGGCAAATCGTTTTTTGACACTTCAAAGCTTCCGTTTAATCCTGCCGACTTATCCGCTTCATGTTTACTAAATTGTCTGCATCCGGAAATGAATAAAACAAAACCAAGTATTAAAGAAAGTTGAAATTTGATCGTAATTCTTGTAGTTTTCAAAATGAATAAATTTGGTTAAATAAAGTTTATATTGATTGTCAGTACATTTGTGCATATATTTTCCGGAAAGCAGTTCCTTAACCTTGTCGTAAAGTGCCTCTCCCCTAATGTTTTTAGCAATTATAATTCAATGTCGTTTAGTTAAGGTTTTGTCATAATCGCTTGTAGTTCATTGAATAAAGTCGTTTAGGTTTCATGTTTCTGGGTTCATTTCTGCCTGGACGTATTATTTCCCTTGTTTTTTCAACAACATCATCAAAGGCTTTTAATGCCTTTTTGTATTGTTTTCTTAGCATCACTGCAATCAGGATTTCCTGTGTCATTGACAGTGCGTTTGTTCTATTGATCTTTTGACCATACTTTCTATTTTGGTCTGCTTTGTACTCTTCCATAACTTTTTCTTCTATCGGGTGGGCATATGCAGCACAAAGGGTCATCAGAAATATCTTGGAGTGAAAGTCCTGTTTCACTGCTTTGGCTGTCTTTCCAGAAAAGTTTTCAACTTCTACCCGGCTTTTAAGCAATTTGTAAGCCTCTTCCTCTGTCCAGCGGTAGTGGTATAAAGAGTCAAATTCTTCATGCAGATATTTTTCTGTGTCGGTTAGCGATGTGCATAGAATCTCATTCTCTCCGGTTTCCAGCTCAACCTTAACCAAACGGCATGTGATTGTCGTGTCTTGCATCTCAGGATAGTCTGCCAGCTTCTTACGGTCTTTCTTTGGTAGACTAAATGTTACAATTCGCTCTTTTTCATCACTTTCAGTAAATTCTTTTACTTTAAGCCACCAATCATCTTTCATCCTTACACAAAACTCAATGCCCTTGGCTTTTAGCATGAATAGCAACCAAAAACAAGGATATCCCCTGTCAAGCAACAATAGATCTCCTGCCTTCACCTTTTCAAGATGTACTTGAAGAAGTTCTCCCTCACTGCTGGAATAAGGCGCAAGTTGAGCATCGATGGTTATCTGATTTAACACATCATACAACATTGATCCCAAAGCCAATGATCGTGGACTATCTGCTTTGGGACCAAACTGGTGTTGTCCAAACTCTTTAATAATAGTGGGATGGTTAGGCAAAACCAAACGGGTGCCATCAACTGCCAAAGTCCGCATATTATGCCAGAGATAGTACTCCGCTCCATCATAAAAAGTATTGACGGCTACTTCGTTCAACCGTTTGAATGCCCATGGATTTAACTTAGCCCTTGCCTGCGAAAACGCTCCCTTGGTAACTTCCCTGATTTTAAAATCACTGTGGGAAATTGCCTTGAAGAAACTATCCAACTCTCTTTGTATGGAACTCTTGAAGGTGATAATAATAACAATTAAATTCTTGAATGTCAGCTTTCTATCCCTTGAAAATACCCCACCAGGGCCATCTTTTGAACGGCCCTTAAACTCTTCATTTTCAAGTTCATAAGCTAAATTATTAGATAATGTTTCACGATAGTCATTTATTTCGTTGTTAATTGGGGCAACCCCCTTATACCCTACAAGATAAAAAAACATTCGATAACTACAAACATTTCAAAGAACTATTTTCATCAAAATATCAACAAAATCAATACTTTCAAAAGGTTTTCTTAACTAAACGACATTGATTTATGAATAAACAATCGAAAGGGGATATACCCTAATGGGAATGTTGGTTTTTTTGAAATAGTTGAATATCCTGCAGCGTTGTCTCAAGGTTTAACAATGGATGAACTTGAAAACAATTTAAAAGACGCCTTAAAACTATTGTTGCAAGTACAGAAAGAACAGATCATTCCAAGCGATCCTATTAATTTAAGATTTTCGTGATAGCGGCGATTACCGGGAGATAATCTTTCAGCTGGTTACGCAGAATTTTTAATGCTTTGGTCAGATGGGCCTCGACCGTTTTTTGCGTTACAGCAAGCTTCTCGGCAATTTCACGATTTTTTAGTTCCTCAAATCGGCTCATTTCAAAAACTACCCTGCAATGTTCTGGTAAATTCTTGATGGCCTGATCGATTTTATCTTTTAGTTCGTTGAAATCCAGGTAATCACTACCCATCCTGGAGAGGCTCTCATATTGG
>CAIUUT010000082.1 GCA_903902445.1 uncultured Candidatus Marinamargulisbacteria bacterium | reverse complement strand
GATAAACTTCATGAATGCAGGCGATAAATTTATTGATATATATGTTCTTGATAAAGTATTTCATAATAATTATTATGAAGATATACAGATAATTTATGGCCATACTCTTCTTAATTATGGTGAACACTTCATTAGAATGTCAGCTAGTGAAACAAATACTCTCTGGAAAGGTAGTCAGTTTTGTCATCAATCAATGTTTGTCTTAACCTCTTATCATAAAAACCATAAGTTTGATACATCAATTAAAATCGCTTCAGATTTTGATTTTGTATATAATGCTTATATTTCTGGATGTAATTTCCGAAAAGTTGATTATGAAATTTCATCATTTTTAGCTGGAGGCGTTTCAAATCTCAGTGTTATTAAGGGTGCTACTATGTTTATGGCAGTCCATATAAAAAGAGGAAGGATAACTTTACTTCCAAAATATGTGATATATTACTCTTATGAAATTTTAGTAAGTTATTTTAATGTGCTATTAAAATATTTTTTAGGTCAAAAATTAATTGAAAAAATGAAAAATAAAGGCTTAATTCGAAACAAAATAATAAATAAGGTAAATTAGTTTTAATAAATGAAAGTACTCACAGTTAATACATATGATGTTTCAGGTGGTGCAGCTCGAGCTGCCAATAGACTTCATAAAGCATTACTATTAGCTGGTATAGAAAGTCAAATGCTAGTTAATTCAAAAATTAGTGATGACTTTACTATTCTAGGACAGACTTCTAAAATAATAAAAAGTATCGTCAAGACCCTCCCATTTCTCGACAGTTTACCAATTAGACTTTATTCAAAGCGCAAGGCACTGGTTTTTTCAACATCATGGATTTCATTTGGTTCTATCGTCAAAAAGATAAACGCCCTAAAGCCTGATATCGTTCATTTACATTGGGTTTGCGGGGGGCTAATAACCATTAATGAAATCTCCAAAATAAAAGCCCCAATAGTTTGGAGTCTTCATGATAATTGGGCCTTTTCAGGAGGCTGTCACGTAGCTTGGAATTGCAATAATTATCAAGATTCTTGTGGAACATGTCCAGGACTCGGGTCTTCGTTTCCATATGATTTAAGTAACATTAATTTCTATAGAAAAAGAAAAGCCTATTCAAAGGTTAAAAATTTAACCATAGTAGGGGTTAGTTCATGGCTTTCAAAAATATCTTCGGAAAGTAGCCTTCTAAAAAACAGGAAAATATTAACCCTTCCTAATCCTCTTGACACAGATATATTTAAGCCCTTTGATAAAGTAATATCAAGGGAGTTAATGGGGCTACCAAAATCAAAAAAACTTATTCTATTCGGCGCAAATAATGCAATAAATGATGTAAATAAAGGGTTAAAAGAATTAATACAAGCATTAAATATAATATGTATAAAAGATATTGAAATTGTTGTTTTTGGTCAAAGCAAACCAAAAGGATCGGATATTTTTAAATTTAAAACACATTATCAAGGTTATATATATGATAATATTTCCCTTAGATTACTTTATAGCTCGGCTGATGTTATGGTCGTACCAAGCTTGCAAGAGGCGTTCGGTCAAACTGCATCAGAAGCTATGTCATGTGGAATTCCAGTGGTAGCTTTTGAAACGTCTGGTTTGTTAGATATAGTAGATCATAAGGTTAACGGGTATCTTGCAAAAAAATTTGATCCTAATGATCTAGCTACAGGTATTGATTGGGTATTAAATACAAACAATTATGAAGAACTCTCTAATAATGCACGCCAAAAAGTACTTAGGGAGTTTGACAGTAAAGTTGTATCCAAAAAGTATATTGACCTATACAATAACATCCTCGAGGAAAATCAGGCGCTGCAATGAAAAAATACTCAGTTATTAAACGTAACATATATACTGCCTACCTACGGAATCTTTGTAACTTTTTTCTAATTATTCTCCCTATATCAAGATGGTTTAAGCTAAAGCATATATTACTAAGGTTGGCATCAATTGATATTAAATCAGGTGCTTCGGTTAATGGTGGGTGCAAATTCCTAGGGAGGGGTGGCATTTCCATTGGAAATTCAACGTGGATAGGTCCATTTTGTACTTTCTATTCTCATATTGATGCTGCAATTATAATTGGCAATAGATGCGACATCGCTCCAGAAGTTTCTTTTGTTACTGGTAGTCATGAGTTGGGATCTCCTTCACGACGTGCTGGGTTAGGTTTTGCAAAACCAATACATATCGGTGACGGGTGCTGGATTGGCGTTCGTTCTGTAATTTTGGGGGGAGTTGTTATTGGGGAGGGGGCTATGATTGCAGCTGGGTCAGTTGTAACAAGAAATGTTGCAAAAAATTCTATGGTTGGTGGTGTCCCCGCAAGGTTTATTAAAGAATTGTAAATTACTGTATGAAAAAGAAACCAATTTGTATATACCTTTGTAACGCAATTGACGATGTAACCAAATCTGTACGCAAAATAAAAAGTGACAGTCCTGCTGCCACAAAAAAAGTAATTGACGTTTCATCGGCATTGAAAAAATCGGGGTGTTACCCAATAATTCTTAGTCTAGGACGTGGAGGCCCCTTTTCACTTGGGCAACGTTATAGTGCAAAATCATTAAGGGTTAATGGAATCCCAATAATCTACGCATTATTTTGGGATATACCGCTACTAACATATATAATCTCAGTTTTTAGCATACTCATTCTTGTTTGGCGATTAAGAAAAAGGTTAAAAGGATCCTCAGTAGTAGTATATAATAGATTAACATTTTATGTACTTGCTGTTGCTCTAGGTAAAATACTTGGAGCGAATTGCTACCTTGATTTAGAAGATGGTGATAGCAAGGAAGATACATCATTCATTACGAAATGTATAACTATTATTATGAGGATTTATTATAATAAAGTATGTAACTCAGGAGCCATACTAGCAATGAGTAATTTGCGACAACAATATACTGGCAAAAAAACAATATGTTGTTATGGAGTTGCATCTGAATATAATAATTTTCATGATTGGGAAACAAAAACAATCAGGGTAATCCTAGGAGGCACGCTCCAACTTAATACAGGAAGCCAATTGTTTGCCGAGACCATTTCTTACATGAGAGAATGTGGCGGACCTGATATGAATAAAGTTGAATTCTTTATTACTGGTAAAGGGGAAATGGGGGGAATTCTAAGTGACCTTGAAAATGATATTAGACATCCAAAGGTTACTTTTTTTGGTGAAGTTTCAAGTTCAAAATATCGAGATATTTTAAATAAATCACATGTAGGTTTATCAATAAAATTATCTTCAAGCGATATATCTAATACAACGTTCCCCTCAAAAGTTATTGAACTTTCTTCGGATGGCTTATTATTATTATCTACCAGGATAAGTGATGTCCCCATAATATTTAAAGATGATGGAGCAATTTACATAGATAAATTAGAACCAAGCCACTTAGCAAGCCAAATATTTTGGATAATAAACAACAAAAAACAAGCTCAAATCATTGCAAATAAAGGTCGTAATTATGTTTTGGCCACATGTTCAGAAAAAAAAGTGGGACTCCAATTAAAACAATTTCTATTTCAATGAGATTATTCATTAACGCATTTTTTTGTAAATTTAAACATCTCTTATCGCTGTTCATGAATGAACTGGTTTTTGTGCTAATCTTTATATTCTTACCTTCATCACCCTTACAAACATTAATAGGGAAATCCATTAATATTATATATCCTTTTGCAATACTAATTATCAGTATCTACTTATTGAGTATTAATCGCCTAAAACTGAATGTCAACTTATTCACATTCGCAATTCTTATTGTAGCAATTTACGCAGGATTAATCGCTGAAGGTTCTTCTCAATTTAAAATGGGCATAATTCTCTTAATCATGATTATGCTAGCTAAATCAGCTGTTCCTATTATTTTTAGGAAAAGATCAGTAAATTTCTTGTATTTTGTAAGTGTAATAATACTAATAGGAGCATGGATAAGTTTCTTTTATGCATATTTTGGAGGCACTTCACTTTTTGTCCTTTTAAATCCAGACGGTCGTCCAAATTATTTATTTTTAACATCATTCACTAACTCAGCGTTTCAAAACATTATTCGTCCATCAGGAGTCTTTGATGAACCTGGTGCCTTATCTTTCTTCACTACTCTAGTTATTTGCATTAATGAATTATGCGGTGGCCAAAAAAATAGATCTTTTATTCTTTTTTTTCTTGGTTTAATTACGTTTTCTCTTACTCATGTAATTTGCTTTTTGTTATATATTTTTTATATTTTCAAAAAACAATTCTTCATTATTTTGATCTTATTAATTTTGTTGTTTAGTTTTGCTACCAATTTTATTCCTAAAGATGCAATTATACAAACTATGTTTCTTAGTAGATTGACGGTGACGCCAGAGGGCCGCATTGCTGGAGATAACCGGTCAAATCAAGTGTCAGAATTTTTTTCACTACTCTCAAAGGATATATCTATACGGGGAAATAATGTGAATGCAAAAACCATTGCTAGAAAAGAAATTGATCAAAGCTCCAATCCTTTCTCAATTTGGTATGGTTACGGTTTAATTATTTGGTTACCCTATGCTTTTTTTATTTTTGTATTATTATATTATGCATTTGTTAAGAGAAAAGAAGAAAAGCTAGTTTCAATTTTACTTCTTTTGCTTCTTTTACAAAGACCTTATATATATTCGATGTATTGGGGCTTTTCTATTTGGTTTGTCATTTCCTTAATGTTATACAAAAACAGATTTAAATTTTTATCTAATGCCCCATCAAAATATTTTCATATTAAGAAAAATAACATACAATTAAATCAGTAAATGAAAAATAAATTTGATTATGTAATTGTCACTCACCTTCCCGCATTCTATAAAACAAATTTATATAATGAATTAGCAAAGAAACTTTCAATTTTTGTAGTATTTATTGCATCTAAATCCAGTCAACGAACTAATGATTTTATAAACTTGAATTGTAACTTTGAATATATAATTCTTAATGAAGGGAACTTAGAAGAAAGACGCATCTTAACAAGTATTAAGAAACTAAAAACCATAATGGAAACTTATTCATATAAAGAAATCTTAATAGGTGGGTGGGATCTTTATGAATTCTGGTGGTGGTTAATATTTACAAATCCGAAATCGAAAAATTCTTTAGTTCTAGAATCTACTATTATTGAAAGTAAAACTACTGGACTAGGAGCTTTTTTAAAAAGACTATTTTTATTAAGAATATCAAAAGCATTTGCTTCAGGAAACCTTCATGTAGCATTATTAAAAGAACTTAAGTTTGGTGATAATATTATTGTAACAAGAGGTGTCGGACTTATTAATCGCTCTAATATTAATAATTTTGAGAGGACAGAATATCAACATAGATTCTTGTTTTTAGGTAGACTTTCCGTTGAGAAAAATTTACATATGTTAATTTCTGTTTTCAACTTGTTACCAAATCACTTTTTGACAATTGTTGGGCAAGGTCCATTAAGAGCTGAACTTGACTCATTAGCAAATAGCAATATTAAATTCTTTGACCATGTAGATAATAACAACATTCAAATATTATTTTCTAATCAAGATTTCTTAATTCTCCCAAGTCTACGTGAACCGTGGGGATTAGTAATTGAAGAATCTTTATATTATAGAGTTCCAGTCATAGTATCTAAGAACTGCGGTGCTTCTGAATTAGTTTACCATGGTATAAATGGATATATTTTTGATCCAACAAATTCAACGGACTTGTTGAAAATAATACAATCAATAACCCAACAAGATTTCGTTAAGTTAATTGAGACTATTGTTGTTAGTGATTTTGATAAGCGCGAAAAACAACAGGTTGAATCATATTGTATTAAATAACCATATGAAAATATTAATAATTCACAATAAATACCAAACAAAAAATATAGGTGGTGAGGATATTGTTTTCTTCAATGAACTAAATGCTCTTACAGAAAGACTTGGAGATGATAATATATTTTCATATGACACATCAAACGATAATTTATCAAAGATAAAATTACTTTTTAATATATGGTTTTCTCTCAAGCATTATAAAGCTGTGTTTGATTTAGTAAAAGCAAATAATATCGATATTGTTCATGTTCATAATTTTTTCCCAATGTTAACTCCAAGCGTATTTAAGGCTGCAAAAGATGCAGGAGCAAAAGTTATTCATACCCTACATAATTATAGATGGTGGTGTATTTCAGGAATTTTCTACCGAAAAGGATATGGTATTTGCGAAGCATGTTTAGAGAATAAATTAACTAGTATTGTACATAAATGTTATAGAGGCTCGGTAATTCAAAGCATATTTGCTCAAATGTCCTTTTTGTTCTATAAATATTATAAACCATTTCATTTGATTGACTCTTATTTTGTCTTAACTTCGTTTCAGCGAGAAAAACTGATTCATATTGGTTTAGATGCAACTAAAATTATAATAAAACCTAATTTTATTGTGGATTATCCCTTGGATAATGATATTAAGAGTGGATATATATTTGTTGGCAGATTGGAAGAATCGAAGGGTATAGAAATCCTTATAAATGTATGGAAAGAACTAGGGAATGAATATAAATTAACTGTTGTCGGTACCGGCGAACTTGAAGTTAAATTAATGTCTCAAAAATTAAGTAGTAATATTTCCTTTCTTGGCAAGAAATCTCACGAGGAAACATTAAGATTAATTTCCAGATCAAAATACTTAATTCAACCATCTTTATGGTATGAAACTTTTGGATTAACTATTATAGAAGCTATGTCGCTTGGTATACCAGTAATTGGATTCGAAATTGGAACACGCCCTGATTTTATCATACATAACGTAAATGGTTTTTTGTGTGAGCCTCAAACATTAAAATCTACAATTATTATGTCAGAAAATATTAGTAATTATAATTTTCTTTCCAAAAATGCTATTATTGACTCAAAACAGTATAGTGAAGATATTATTATAAATAAGCAAATTGAAATATATGGTAAGATAGTAAACTCTTACTAATACTAATCTAACTTCTTTCTCATAAGATCGTATACTTTACCTGCAGAATATTTTTTTCCATTTAAAGTTACCAAATCGGGATGATTTATTGGGAAAGGTTTAGTAAGCAAATCCATGCCATCTGTTCGGATACTACTTTTAATCCCACTCAACGACAAGATCGTAGGTGCCATATCAAGAAAAGATATTGCATACCGTTCTTCTCTATATTTTTGATTATTTGGCGATAAAATAATCAATGGAACAAATTCCATAACTCGACCATCAAGGATTATCGAAGCCAAGGGGAAATCATTTAATTTTGCTAAAGGAACATTGTGATCACCATATATGAAAAAATATGTATTGCTCCTATCTATAGAGTTTATAAAAAACTGAATTTGCCTATCAACGTAACGGAATGCCTGTAATGCATGCCGTTTAGAAGTGTTCTTTACACCGTCAAAATCATGTTCAATCACATTCTTTGGCAGGTATGTAAAAGGAATATGACTACTCATGGTTATGTAATAATAAAAGTAAGGATTATGTTTGTTTTTTAACATATCTAGAATATACTTAAAAACATCATGATCACAAGCTCCCCATCCGTATTCTTTAAGTTTCATATGACGGAATCCTATATATTCTTCAACGCCCATTTTAGGGAATGAAACTTTTCTGTTATCATACTCTTCAATATTGTTATGAAATATCTTAGTTTCATAATAACTGTTAAGTCTCTTAAATATTGAATTGGGATAATCATCAAGTTTCATCGAAAATTGAGTGTTAGTTGGCAATGTGCTATTGATGAGGGAGAACTCTGTATCTGCCGTACCACCAATACCATGATACGACACCATAAAAGGATAATAAATATGTTTCTGGCTGAGAGAATGAAGGTAAGGCATAACGTATTGTCCGTTGTACTGTAAATTGATAACTGCTGCATCTACAGATTCTAATTGCAAACAAAAGATGTTGGGGTGTTTCGTTTTATTTGAAGCCAGAAAAACATTATCACTATAGTGAGCCTTAGCGTCAGATGTTTTAATTGGGTTGAAACTTCGATATGCAGCAATAATTTCGTATGGGATAAACCCAAAGTTCTTTACAATAGTAGCTGGACCTAAGACTTCTTGATCCCCCCACAATATTTTTAAAGGCCTATTCGTATAGGCAACTATATGGATCATAATAAGACCAATTATCAGTATCAAGAAAATAATTTTAGTCTGAAAAGAATTATGGAATATTTTACTTCGAAGCACTTTCATTCGTGATACAACTCCAATAAAAAAAGGAAGATCAGCAAATAAAAGTAATGTAGCTAAAGGGAAAATAAAGTTTTGTCGGGCTAAAAGTGTACCAGATTCCCCAATCATTAAAAATGACTGACTAATACTAAAAGGAACATTAAAATACATAAAATATATACTTCTTACAATAAGATATATTGTGGCGACTAAATAATATAACCATACTAGTCGTCGTCGGTTTATTAAGAATAGTGTTAAAAGAATAAATATATTTAACAAAAAATATACTAAATACCTAAAAATCATTGTTCTTGGACCAAAAGTTATATATAAGACTTTCATCATCACAATAATTTTTAATGGGAAAGCAATACATAGACCAATAAAACAAAAAATACCTAGAAAATTAAACAATGCTTGAGATTTTTTTAAATACATTACAATATGGTATATTATATGTCAACCCAAAGTAGAAATGTCACCTTTTGTGCAAAGTAGAAATGTCACTTTTTGATAAATTAAGCAATTTGTTT
>CAIUUT010000081.1 GCA_903902445.1 uncultured Candidatus Marinamargulisbacteria bacterium | reverse complement strand
GTCTTTTTCCTTGTTACTCAATGTCACTCCTCCTGTCATCTGTATTACTCCTTTTTACTTTTTTAAAAGAAGTCTATTTTATACCATAGAGTGACATTTCTACTTTGCTCAGGGGTGACATTATCACTTTGGGCTAACAATAGAGTCGAATCAGTTGTGGTTTAATATAACATTAGGTATAATGTTACTTAACGAAATAGGTGAGGTTAAAATGGGTACCGTTTTAGTAGTTGATGATTCCAATTTTGTTCGTGTAATGATTAGTAAAACTATTATTGCTCACGGACATAAGGTAATTGAAGCTGGAAACGGCGTAGAGGCTATTGAAAAATATAAAGACCATATGCCTGATTTAGTTTTCTTAGATATTACTATGCCTATTCTAGACGGTTTTGGAGCACTGCAAGGCATTATGAATTTTAATAGCAACGCAAAAGTTGTTATGCTTACAAACAATAGTTCCGAAGAAATTATCCAAGATGCTTTAAAGTTAGGTGCTAAACTTTTTTTAGTTAAGCCTGTAGAGACGGATAAGCTAGAGTTAGCGATTAAAGAACTTATTTAAATATCCATAAATTTTACAAATAATAAAAAAGGCGACCATTTGGTCGCCTTTTTTATTATTTGAATCAATATTTTGTCAGGAGAAACAAAGGGGTCCCTGTCGAAACAGGGACCCCTTTTACTTATATCTGAGTTAGTTTTTGTAAGTAATCAAAATGTTCTTTACGGTCTTTCTGCGCAGCAGCAAACAGGGCATCTGCATTTTCAGGATTTAGAGTTTTCAAGGATTTATAACGTGTCTCACTCATTAAAAATTCCTTAAAGTCTAAAGTAACTGGTTTTGCGTCCCATTTCAGCTTTTGTTCGGTTGCTAGGGGATTATATCGATATAAAGGCCAGTATCCTGAAGCCACAGCATTGTTTCCATGAGCCATAGAGTCACGCATATTGAATCCATGGGCAATACAAGGAGAGTAAGCAATGACAATGGATGGTCCATCGTAAGCTTCTGCTTCCAAGAGTGCATTGAGAACCTGCTGTTTATTGGCGCCCATACTTACCGAAGCTACATACACGTAGCCATAAGACATGGCGATTAATCCTAAATCCTTCTTGGCTATTTTCTTGCCACTCGCTGCGAACTTGGCTACAGCACCAATTTGTGTGGCTTTAGAGGCTTGTCCACCTGTATTAGAATAGACTTCAGTGTCTAAAACTAAAATATTTACATTCTCTCCAGAGGCGAGTACGTGGTCTAGCCCACCATAATCTATGTCGTAAGCCCAACCATCACCACCGACAATCCATACAGATTTATCTAAGAGGTAGTCACGTTTATCACGCACTATTTGTAGTTGTTTTTTTAGTTCGCCAGTGGCTGTATTAAACTCATTTTCAAGAATATACAGAAATTTTTCTGCAACATCTTCAGCGGTTTGGTCTGTTTTGGTTCTAACTTGTAGAAGTGCATTTATGGCTTCTTTCAGTTGTGCTGAAGCATCCAAAGCGAGAATGGTTTCCAGTGCTTGATAAAGGGTATCTCTGGTTTGATCCAGCGATAAACGCATACCCAAACCAAACTCTGCATTGTCTTCAAAGAGTGAGTTGGCCCAAGCTGGTCCTTCACCTTTGGGGTTCTTACAATAAGGAATGTTGGGTGCTGTACCACTATAAATAGAGGAACAACCGGTAGCGTTTGCTACAAGCATCCTTCTGCCAAACAGTTGAGATACTAACTTTACATAAGGGGTTTCACCACAACCAGCACAAGCTCCAGAGAACTCGAATAGAGGTTGTTTGAACTGAGACCATTTAAGCGTACCTTCTTTGGCGCCTTCTACAACTTCTTCAGGTAGGTTATTGAAGAATTGATAGTTTTCTATTTCCCCATCTTTAATGGCTTGTTCAATAGGTTCCATAACTAAAGCTTTAGTTTTAGCGGGGCAGGTTTCCACACAGCTTCCACAACCCGTACAATCTTCTATATAGATTTGTACTTTGTATTCTAAATTTCTTTCGTTTTTAGCATTGGACTTAAGCGTGCTGAAAGATGCAGGTTTGTCTGCTAAGTTTGCGGGGTCTATTTGTTTGGTTCTAACTACTGCATGTGGGCAAACAAAGGAACACTGATTACATTGGATACAGTTTTCTTTAATCCATTTTGGGACATCAGACGCAATACTTCTCTTTTCGTACTTTGTCGTACCTGTTGGGAAAACGCCATCTTTGGACATTTTGGAAACAGGTAGCGAATCTCCCTTAAGCAGAGAAATAGGCTTCATAACATCTTTAACAAAAGGTTCTGAGTAGTTCATATACTCCACTTCTTTATTATGCGAAGCTGTTGCGGGAATATCAATCTTAACCAGAGCGGCAACCGTTGCGTCAACCGCTTTACAGTTCATGTCTACAATTTCTTTACCTTTTTTACCGTACTCTTTTTCAATCGCTTTTTTAATCAATTCAATCGCTTTGTTTTCTTCCAAAATTCTAGAGATTTTAAAGAAAGCGGTTTGCATGACCATATTAATACGTCCACCAAGGCCAACTGATTTAGCAATTTCAAGAGCATTAATGTTATAGAAATTTATTTTGCGACTAATAATCACTTCTTGCATCTCAGTCGGTAATTTGCTGAATACTTCTTCACGTGAAAAGTTGGAGTTAAGAAGGAATGTTCCGCCCTCACGAATACTAGAAATCATATCATATTTACCTAAATAGGATTGGTTATGACACGCAATGAAATCTGGTGACGTGATAAGATAAGTGCTCTGTAAAGGTTGTGACCCAAAACGTAAATGAGAGATGGTGATTCCACCAGATTTTTTGGAGTCATACACAAAGTAGCCTTGGGCGTAGAGATCCGTATTATCTCCAATAATCTTAATGGAGTTTTTATTGGCACCTACGGTACCATCAGCGCCTAATCCCCAAAAAGTACACTGCACAGTACCCGTTGGAACGCAGTCGATACATGTATTTTCTAGGTCTAAAGAAGTATGCGTAACATCGTCGTTAATACCTACGGTGAAACTGTTTTTTGGTTGACTCTTATCTAGGTTATCAAATACTGCCTTAACCATAATGGGGTTAAATTCCTTGGAAGATAAACCGTAACGAC
Organism: uncultured Candidatus Marinamargulisbacteria bacterium; assembly: GCA_903902445.1. GTDB lineage: Bacteria > Margulisbacteria > Riflemargulisbacteria > GWF2-35-9 > GWF2-35-9 > CAIUUT01. Next base: position 6,789 of record CAIUUT010000081.1, on the reverse strand, counting down.
CACCAACAACTAAGGGCATTTCTTTAAACTTAGCTCTACCTTCATTTGTAACTAAGGCGGAGATAATGTCTAGGAATAGGGGTTCACCTAAGCTACCGGATTCCTTAGTTCTGTCGAGAACGGCTATTTTTTTCACACTGGCTGGAATAGCATCGATTAGGTGCTTAATGGATAATGGTCGATATAGTCTAACTTTAAGTAACCCAAGTTTTGCACCATCTGCATTAGCATGGCTAATATATTCTTCAATGGTTTCACAGCTAGAACCAATAGCAATAATAATCTTATCGGCAGATGGGTCGCCAACGTAATCAAACAGTTTGTATTTTCTACCAATTGTTTCTCCCACTTTATCCATCACATTTTGAACAATTTCTGGTAATTCGTTGTAATAAGTATTTACGGTTTCACGACCTTGGAAATAGATGTCAGGATTTTGCGCGGTACCACGTAGTGTTGGTTTTTTGGGGTTCATGGCTCTACCTTTGAAAGCATCAACATGTTTTTTATCAACCAAAGAGGCAATAGTTTCATAAGAGATAGTTTCAATTTTCTGTACTTCACTAGAAGTTCTAAAACCATCAAAGAAATGTAAAAATGGCAGGCTTCCTTCTAGCGTAGCAAGGTGTGCAATAAGAGCCATGTCCATAGCTTCCTGTACAGAGTTAGAAGCCAGTAAGGCAAATCCTGTTTGGCGTACACTCATTACATCGGAATGGTCTCCGAAAATAGATAAACCTTGGCAAGCCAAGCTTCTGGCAGAAACATGGAAAACAGTAGGCAATAATTCGCCAGCAATTTTGTACATATTAGGAATCATAAGCAGTAAACCCTGTGAAGCCGTAAACGTAGTGCAAAGTGAACCTGCTACTAAAGCACCGTGTACTGTTCCTGCAGCGCCACCCTCGGATTGCATTTCTACAATTTTGAGAATTTGGTTAAAAATATTTTTTCTTTTTTGTCTGGCCCATTCATCACAATTCTCGCCCATGTTGGTGGAGGGGGTAATGGGGTAAATAGCGGCGACCTCAGTCATTGCATAGGCAACGTGTGATGCAGCATGATTTCCGTCAACGGTAACAAATTTCTTTTCTTCTGCCATGGGAACACCTCTTCTAAAAATTGTTTTGGAGCCTTAAAAATAGTGATGATTGGTAAGAGACTCAGTATTTATGTATATCGGTTGCAAATCAACAGAATTTAAGACCCAGAATAGTTTACTGCAAATATTTTTTTCTGTCGACTTGCTTTTTTACTATGTATATATGCAATTAGTTGTTCTTATCCCTGCTTTCCTTGACATTGCTCTTCTAAGTAGGCAAAATATTTATGGATGGTAATGCAATGGTAAGAAAAATACATCAATCTATAGCGCTCTGCCTTGTGCTTCCCATATTCCTTACAGCTTGTGGTAAAGTGCAAAGTAATACGGATAGTGACATAAGGGGGGCAGATGTAAACACCAAGTTGTCCTCAGAAATACAAAATGCAGCAAATTCAGTAGTGGTCTTCCCCGATAGGCAGATGGAAACATCAGTTCGTGCGGCTATGGTTTACCCTACAGGTAATATAACCGTAGAAATGCTTTCGGGGTTAAAGTTTCTAACCTTACGCAATGCCTCAATCGTTTCTATAAATGGAATAGAAAATTGTACGTCTTTAACTGAGCTAAATTTAGCTGATAATAAAATTGTTGATATTTCCATATTGGCCAACTTAACTTCCTTGAAGACCTTATTTTTGGCGAGTAATAAAATCGTTAATATTTCCCCCTTACAAAATCTAACGGGTCTTACAACGTTACATTTGTATAATAACAGAATTGCTGATATTTCTTCCTTAAGCAATTTAGTTAACTTACAATGGCTAGAGTTATCTGAAAATAAAATTACTAATATCGCCGCTTTATCAGGGCTAACACAATTAACCTGGTTATACATGCAAGGCAATGCTCTGAATACCTCCCCCAATACGTTAATAAACAACAGCGTCATAACAAAGCATAAAACCAGAGGTTGTGCCGTAGGGTATTAGACTAGTATGGTTTGATATTGATAAGAAAAAAAATTCAAATATTCTTTTATTCCACAATATTAGATATAATCATTAAAAGTTTGTAAATTTGCTGATTGGGGGACAATTATGGAAGAACTTATTCGCATAAGGATTGATGAATTAAACAATTTGCGTCATGAACTTATTGAAAAGCAAAAAAAAGATTTAGCGCGTATTGAGGTAAGAATTGAGGAGTTGTGTAATCTTTTAGGTGTAAAAGGTACTACTCAAGATATACCAAGATTCTCCCATAACGACGATAATTTCTTGGGGATGAGCGATTTCTTTGAGGAAGAAAAACCACAGAATGTCGTGGCTAGTGCTCCTGTTGAAGTACAACCACATAATAACCACCAAGAGAGTAACGAAGATATTATTAGACCGAAAATAACGAAACAGGAATCGGATATGCTCTCAGGGCATCTCGAAGATGAGCCTGAAGTCGAACTTCCCACTGCACCAGAAGATCCAGAAGCCCAAACCAGAACAATTGAAAGCGTTATTGCCGCGGTAGATGATATTTTGACTCAACCACCAATGCCTGAAAAAAGTCCTGAAGTGTCGATGCCGCCAGGCTTAGATGAACTATTGGCTGAAGAGCCAGTTGTACCTGCTAAGGTCGAAGCCAAGGTAGAGATGCCTCCGGGATTGGACGAACTATTCGGTGAAGTACCCGTTGTAGCAGCGGCACCTGTGGCTGCACCAGCTGCGATTCCAATACCTAAAAATGAGTCTAAAGCATCTCAAGATGATATTGAAGCTTTATTAAATGGTTTGGTCTAGATTTAAGATATTATTTGCCTTATCGTTGGTAATTATCTTAATTGCCAGTTTAGAAGGTTGTAATACTAAAGCTAAATATATTGAAGATAATTATGTATACGTCACTCCCTCACAAGCTAATGAGCTTATACTTAGTCTCAATGCTAATCTTGTAATTGTGGATATCCGAACCCCTGACGAATATAACTCAGGACATTTAGCAACTGCCAGTAACCTCGATTTTAGTGCTTCAGATTTTCTTGTAAAGGTTCGGCAGTTAAGTCCGTCAAAGAATTATCTTATTTACTGTCGCTCTGGTGCAAGAACGGAAAAAGCCAAGAAATTATTAGAAAATTATGAAGTGCCGCAAGTCTATATCCTTGATGGAGGAATTGCTGCGTGGCAAAGAGACTCCTTGCCAATTGTGAAATTGAATTCGAATAGCAATGTTAAATAAGCACAATGAGTAGAGACGGCGCGAAGCAGCATCTCTACTCGCTTCAGAAATAAATCGCTAAAGAAAACTGGCTATTTTCTTTCCGTATTTACCTTTTTTAATTTTCTCAATAGCGCGATCTTTAATTTGACGAACTCTTTCTCTACTTATTTCGTAGCCTCTTCCTATTTCAGCCAGTGAAATTTCGCCTTCCTCGGTGAATCCAAAATGGGCTGAAATTACTGCTTGTTCTTTGAGAGATAGTTCGGATATTGCTGCATGTAGTGCCTCATATAGACCTTCTTCGTCCAATTGTGTTTGATAGTTATTGGCACTTTCATCTTCAATGTAATTTACATAGGATTCTTCATTGTCACCGCCAATAGCATCTAATGAAACAATATCTTTACTAATCTGCTGATAGTATTCTACCTTGGTAGGATTTATCCCTGTTGCCTCTTGAATTTCCTCAGAAGTGGGTACGCGATGTTTTTCTGTCATATAAGCTGTAATTACTTTTTTAATCTTTTGAATACACTCTAACGTTGTGGCGGGAATGCGCACATCATGTTTCAGGTTCTGGTAGCCCTTATGAATTGCTTGGTTAATCCAGAACGTAGCATAGGTTGAAAACTTGGTGCCTCGATCAAATTCGTAATGATCAGCAGCTGTGAGTAATCCGATACAACCTTCTTGTACAATATCATTAAATATAGTGGGGTCATAACGTCTGGCATAGGCATATATTAAGCCCATATTGTCAGCCAATAATATTTCCTTAGCTTCTAATTTTCCAGATTTATTAGCCTGTAGAACAATCGATTCACTTGCGGTAGTGCTTCTCATATTAAATTCCCCCTTTATTTCTTTTGACTGAAATAAAAGAGATTATGGTTAATCTTATTTTTTCTGGGATTTTCCGACAAGCGGGCCAATCCTATTCACCACATCTCTTTTCAAAACTTACTTAATCGGTGCACCTCCTTTAATTTTTACATCTCTTATCTATATATGGGTAGTTATGCCCAGAAATATCGAAAATAAACATATATTCTGAATAAAGAATATATTTACACATATTGACGTTACAATTCTTGGCATACTAAGATTGTTAGTGGACTGGGGGCGCGCCAAATGAGCCGTAGTATAATGAAGTATATTCTACTAATATTAATTATTTCTATTGCTTTTGCTAATGAAGCCCCAATCAAAAAAAAACCATTTTGGGGTTTTTTTACTAATAAATTATCCTCCTCTAAAATAGTTAGCCCGGCACCCTCCAGGAATATAATATTAAAACCAATAGCCACTCCAGAGAAAAGACGAGAAATTACAGCGTCAAAAAATGAGCTAAAAGCAAAAAATATAGCTACTCCAAGGGTAGTAGATGGTTTAGAGCCTAAAAACCTTGTAATGGCGAGTGCCGAGAAAAAACACATGGAAATTGAGCCATTAATCGATATTAATGAAGCGATAACCCCCACCATAATTGTGGAGAGTGAGTTGGAAGACCAAGATGCCAATAGGCTGTTAGAGGTTGTGAAGAAAATGACTCCAGAGCAAGCGTATCGGTTCCGATCCCTCCTCGAATCCAAAATCTTTGCGCCACTTCCCGATTTTATGTTTGTTAATATCGGTATTCTGGGGGGTACCTATATGCAGCAAATTACCCCAACAGCTCTTAATAATATTTATGGTTCAGTTTTCGGAAATATCTCTTGGCTTTATGGTGTTTGGACAGGCTGTCGTTATGGGTTGGATAATAATTGGTTTATTGGTTTAGATCTTAGTTGTGCAAAAAAATCATTTTTTAGGAATAACAATAATAAATTCGAGAACCTTACTGTAGATTATGCTTATGCTAATATCATCTTTGGCGATAAACTTATTAATGGTCAGGACTTTAGTTTAATCATAAGTTTGGCAGCAGGGTTAATAAAAGGTAGCTACACCTATTCCTTGACCGATGAAGGGGCTACTAATCCATATTCTTACATAAAGGACAGAAGTGGGGTTGGTTTCGATCTTGTCCTTGGTGGTCAAGTATATTGGAATATTAATCCAATATGGAAAATAGGATCGAACCTTTCCTATATGCTGGGAAAAATATCAGCACTTTCTAGAAATAACGTAACTGATTCAGCGGCTCCAGCGCTAAATTTTAGTGGTATGAATTTTGGGATTTTTACAGCTTTTAATTTCTAATCAATCTCAGAGAATATATTCAGATCCTTCAGCGACGGCGAAACAGTTTATGTCAGAATTAGCATTTGCCAATAGTTCTTGGCAATGGGCTACCATTTCATCTATTTCTTCATCGGATCTATCTTGATTGTGATGGAAAATGCCTACATTCTTAACATTGGCCGCCAGTGATAACTTAATTAAGTCTGAGGTAGACGAATGTCCCCATCGCATACGGTTTCCATATTCTTCTTGCTTGTATTCTCCATCATGGTAAAGGAGATCAATATTCTTACAATCTCTAACATAGTCAATAAAGTCTAGACCATCTTTATGTCTAAACCCCAGCTCGTTATCGGTTAGGAAAACAAAGCTTTTTCCATCTTCTATAAACTTGTAGCCGATCCCTCCATTTGGATGACTGAGAAAAATAGGAATGATCTGTAAGGAACCAATTTGAAAGGCACTTAACATAACCTCTGTGTAGCGAATATTGGCTTTACACGTATTTAAGTCTACGGGAAAGTAGGGTGGTTCCATGGTTCCAGCCAGCAGCTCAATAATGGTTTTATTTTCTGCAAAAGGACAGCCATAGATATTTATTGAAAACTGGCGGTGAAATAAGGGCTTGAAAAAAGGAAAGCCCAGTAAGTGGTCCCAGTGAGCATGAGTAAAAATCATGCTCACTGAATGGTGCTCGGAGTTAAGTAGCTCATTACCTAATCTGCGGATTCCTGAACCAGCATCAATGATAACTAAATCGCCACTATTGGAAGTAACAGTGATACAGGTAGAGTTTCCCCCATATTTAATGTATTCCTGACCCGAGACAGGTGTCGAGCCCCTCGCTCCATAGCACTTTATTTTCATAAAATTATCATATAGGTAAAATATTTGAAAATCAACAATTTGGCTTAATAATGCAAAAATATTTCATTTTATTATTAAGCTAAGCCTAAATAGGAGATTATCTCACTCCAAGTGTCAGCGATGAAGCCTTTATAATTAGGTAGTGCTCTTCGGCTGGAGTTGAAATAGATCGGATATTTAACTTCCTCTAGCATTTTTAAGTCACCAGGCCCATCGCCTATCGCCATTGCAAAATCAGGTGCGATATTTTCTTTGTCTAAAATGTCTCTGACAATAAGTCCTTTTTCTTGGTAGGGGACGATTAAGCTAATTTCGCCCGTTAGTTTATTGTCTGCAATATGAAGTGGATTGGCGGCAAAGCCAGTTAGGTTATGTTTATTTACAATATCCTGCGCTAATTGTGCAATGCCATTGGATATTAAATATATTTTAGTATTCTGAGCAATAAGTGCCTTAAATAATCTCTTGGTTTCTGAGTAGAG
>CAIUUT010000080.1 GCA_903902445.1 uncultured Candidatus Marinamargulisbacteria bacterium | reverse complement strand
GCATTTAAAATTCCATCTTTCTCTGAATATAAAAGTCCAAATTCTTTACAAATCGCTCTTTGTGCTAACCCTGCATTATCCATAGACGTATATACAACTTTAATGTTTTTATATCCTTTCTGTTTCAAAATCGTCGAAATATCAGGATCTTTAGCGTCAAAAACTATATGCTCATCACATTGTAAATCAATCTTTTCTCTATAATCAATGATAATAATTGATAAGTTTAATTGCCTAAATTTATCAATTATTCCGATATTTAGAGCATTCCCTCCTAATATTACTGCATAATTATTCATTTATTATCCTTTTTAAAAATATATTGTCTAAAATATAATCATTCAAATCAGATTTAGAATTTTTATTTGTTTCAATTGCGATATTTATATTTGTGTCTATTATATTTAGAATTTTTATAAAGTCATAATTTCCATCTCCTAAGTGTAAATGCTTATCTATTTGACTATCAATATAATTATCACTCAAATGATAGCATGTTGGGGTTAAAGTGTTAAAATTATTTAGAAATTCATAGGGATTTATTCCTAAATAATTTGCTGTGCAAATAGCATGGCCTATATCAAGACAAAATCCGCATTTCAATTCATTCATTACTTTTGTAATTTCTTCAATAGTTGCTCCACGACAAACTAAATTATCTGCAGTAGGTGCGATAAATGGTTTATTCTCGATTAGCATTTCTCCTAAATTTATGGCAGATAGTTGTCTAATAGTTTCTTCAATTATTCCTTCAATTCCTAAATGAACAACGACATATTTTGCATTAAGTATTTTAAAAAACTCTTTAACTTCAAGAAATAATTGATAATTTGTTTTTTCTTTAAACTTATTAGCTAAATTTACATCATGCATAAAATGTGGGGCATGGAGCGTGAACGGGATATCTAAAGATTTCCATTTATCTATTGTTGAAATCGTATTAGGAACAATATATAGTTCAATATAATCAAACCAACCTTCATTATAGAGTCGCTTTGCTTCATCAAAATAATAGTCGGTATTTGTACTCCATAACTTTAATCCTAATTTCATGTAATTGATCTCACTGTTTTAATAATATTCTCAATATCTTGCTCTAACAAATTTGGATATAACGGTAAACTCAAAGCTTTTTGATAATAATCTTCGGCTAAAGGATAATCTCCCCAATTATAACCATAATTCTTCTTGTAGTATGGTTGAGTATGAACAGGAATATAATGTACTTGAGAACCAATATTTTTTGATTTAAGAAAATCCATGACGGTTGCTCTTGTTTTGCCAATTTTTTCAAAATCAATTTGCACAACATATAGGTGAAAACATAAATCCGATTTATCAGTTTTTGGAATTTTTAACCAGTTCAAATTCGCAAGACCAGAATTATACTTTTGAATAATTTCATTTCTTCTTTTTTTAAAGGTTTCTAATTTGCTTAGTTGAGTTAACCCAAGTGCAGCTTGAATATCTGTCATTCGATAGTTAAACCCAAGGTCTTGCATTTCGTAGTACCAAGGTCCAGTATTTTGTGTTAACAAGTCTGGATCTTTTGTTATGCCATGCGAGCGCAATAGTATAAGCTTTTCATATAAGTCTTTATTGTTAGTTGTAATAGCTCCGCCTTCACCGGTGGTAATTGTTTTAACAGGATGAAAGGAAAAAATTGTCATATCGCTATATTTACAGTTGCCAACCTTTGTTCCATCTTCATGGTTTGAACCGATGGCGTGTGCTGCGTCTTCTATTACAAATAGATTATTCTTTTTGGCTATTTCATTAATATTTTTCATATCACAAGATCTGCCAGCAAAATGTACAGGAATTATAACTTTTGTTTTCTTGGTTATTTGTTTCTCTATTTCATTTGGATTAATGTTATAAGTATCTGGTTCAATATCAGCGAAAACTGGTTTTAAACCATTGTAAATAAGGCAATTAGAGCTTGCTACAAAGGTGTTAGGTGACGTAATACCTTCCATACCAATTTCAATATTCAAAGATTTAACTGCAATGTGAAGAGCAGCTGTAGCATTGGCTACCACAACACAATATTTTGCTCCAGTATACTCAGATATTGCCTTCTCAAACCTTGTAATTGCTGGACCTTGTGTAAGAAAATCAGACTTCAATACTGTAACAACAGCATCGATGTCTTTCTCGTCAATACTTTGTTTTCCATATGGAATAAATTTCATAAAATTAGATCTCTTTAATGCATTTTTGCATTTGTGCAATTGTTAGCCATTGAGTATTATTACCGCTAGAGTACTCAAAGTTTTCTAATACTTTTTTACCTTCTTTATGAAGTTTTTCAGGTTTCCACCATTCAAAATCTGGTTGGATAATATAATAGTCCTCAAGCTCAATGGTATTTCTAGCATCATCAGCAGAAATCATCATTTCATGAATCTTTTCTCCTGGTCTTATGCCTATGATTTTAATGGGTAAATTTGGGGCCATTGCTTGAGCCAGGTCTGTCATTTTGATGGAAGGGATTTTTTTTACAAATAATTCTCCTCCATTCATCGTAGTTAAAGAAATTAGTACCATTTCAATTGCTTCTTCAAGTTTTAACCAAAATCTTGTCATTCGAGCATCAGTTATAGGTAGTTCTTTTGCTCCAGATTTAATAAGGTTAGCAAAAAATGGAATTACGGAGCCACGACTTCCAGCAACATTACCATAACGGACAACCGAAAAGTTTGTTTCATGTCTTCCTGCATAGGCATTTCCAGAAATGAATAATTTATCAGAACAAAGCTTTGTGGCACCATAAAGATTTATAGGAGAACATGCTTTGTCTGTACTTAAAGCAACTACTTTTTTTACATTGCGATCAATGGCTGCCTCAATTATGTTTTGAGCACCGTTAATATTGGTTTTAATGGCTTCAAAGGGGTTGTATTCGCAAGCAGGAACTTGCTTAAGAGCAGCTGCATGGATTACTATGTCTATACCATCAAAAGCACGAAGCAACCTATCTTTGTCACGCACATCACCTATGAAATAGCGTATACGTTTATTATTAAAAGGAGGAAGATTGGCCATCTCAAATTGTTTAAGTTCATCTCTACTATAGACAACAATCCTTTCAAAGTTTGGATATTTCTCTAAGATAGTTTTTATAAACATCTTACCGAAAGAGCCGGTTCCTCCAGTAATTAATATTGATTTTTCATTTAACATGACTTGATCTCCTTTTATTTATTTATAATTAATTTTGATGGCAAAGAAAAACAGCCAGTCAATTTCTTTTCTTCTTCAGTTCTTGCTTTAATTATCAAGGGGTCTGTCATATTATCCACTACATCATAATTGGTCGGATTCCCTTGAGTCAAAGCATTTGTGTCTCCTAACCAAAAATACAAATTATATTCTCCAGATCTAAGATTAGATAGATCAAACTCTATTTCAACATTGCCTTGTTCGTTTGGGGATAATAGATCTTTTGTTACCTCATGGGTTGCACCTGTTAAGCCTAAATCAAACCTTGATAATCTTAAATGAACTCCAATGTGTAAGCCGCTTACTTCACTTAGTATTTTATAACCCATTTTGAACTTTACAGTTTCACCGATATTATATATATTTCTTTTTTCATTATTAATATCAAATATTTCTATAGATGAAAAACTTATCGTACCAGACCCACGTCGGTTAGCATTATAGTGTCCTGTGTTAACCTTAATAACTCCATCATTATTACGTTGTGAGAAATTATATTCTTTTAAAGAAGTCTCAACTTCTCCAGCATATTGAATCATGCCTTTATTTAATACAATTCCTTTATTACATAAATTTCTTACTGCTTCCATATTATGACTCACAAACAAAACCGTTCTACCCTCTTTACTGGATACATCACTCATTTTTCCCAAACACTTTTTCTGAAACTGTGCATCTCCGACAGCCAATACTTCGTCGACAATTAATATTTCAGGATCTAAATGAGCTGCAACAGCAAAAGCTAGTCTAACGTACATTCCAGATGAGTAACGCTTTACAGGTGTGTCCAAAAACTTTTCTATCTCAGCAAAATCCACAATCTCATCAAATTTCTTTTTAATTTCAATTCGGGACATGCCAAGAATTGCACCATTTAAAGAGATGTTTTCCCTACCAGTGAGTTCAGGATGAAAGCCAGTTCCAACCTCTAAAAGACTGGCAACTCTACCGTGGATGGTTATCTTACCGGAAGTAGGCTCGGTAATTCTGCTAAGAATTTTAAGTAAGGTAGATTTTCCTGCGCCATTTCTACCAATTATCCCTATAGCATCGCCTTGATTTACTTCGAAGGAGACATCTTTGAGAGCCCAGAATTCTTCTTTAGTTGAAGAGTTTACATGTTTAGAAGTTGAGGAGTTGGTTTTAAAAGTACTTAGAATTTTTTGACTCAAACTTTTGGCTTTATTGGTTAGTACGTCACGTAAGGCGGTGTAGTTTTCGCGCTCACCTTGGTGGGTTATGATGTAGCGCTTGCTGAGGTTCTCTACACGGATGATGGGCTCAGTCATTGGGGATCCTATTAGAATAGTTGAGAAGTTGAGGAGTTGAGAAGTTGAAAAGATTAACTCTTAAACTAATAAACTCATAAACATGTAAACTATTAGATTTAGTCATGAGTTCTCCGTTGGAAAAGAGTTTAGAAGTTGAATAGTTGAGGAGTTTAGGGGGGTAGTAATAGAAAAGTTTAGAAGTTGAGAAATGCAAGAATTAACTCTTAAACATATAAACTTATAAACGATTAAACTATTTAATAATTTACTAAGCATTTTTTTCAGTTTTTATTTCAGACACAGGTAAATCATATACTATACCGATTTGCTTAAAATTATTTTTATCTTTTTTAAGCACATTTTTAGCATCTTCAAGTAGTTGTACTGTTTGACGATTATAATAACGTTCACCACAATTTTTGCAAACGGGTATTTTCAGTTGAAGCATAAAAATGTCTGCACCTTCTTTAACTTGCTCTTGAACAATTGTCTCTGTAATTTCATCACTATGACATACTATACATTTCATTTCTTAAGCCTCCTCTTGTTGTCTATCCATTTATTGGGATCAGGGTGGTAAACAGTAACTATTATAATTATATTATCATTCTTATTTATTGCACATACAACATGTAATGGTCTTCTTTTTTTTGTGTATCCAGATAATAAAGCACTCGGATAAGGTTTGTCGTCAGAATATTCTTTTATTATATCAAAATTCTCAAATAATTCACTTATTTCTTGGTCTTTAATAACTCCAAAATCTTCATTCTCCATCTCAGTTAATGCATGTTTTGTATACAACACATTATTGTTATTAAAGCAGTATTTAATAAATTCAGTTAGTAATGGTATCACAAATAATTGCCCTCAGGTATATTAAAAGAATAGTTTAGAAGTTTAAAAGTTGAAAAGTTGAGGGGTTGAGAAATGCTAAAGCCAAAAGATTTAACTCTTAAACTCATAAATTTATAAACATGTAAACTATTTAATAATTTACTAAGCATTTTTTCCTCTTATACTAACATATAAAGCATTCAACATCATTGAAACTTCAGCTGACATATTTCTTAGTTTTTCATATTCATTTTGTTTAATGAATTCTAAGTCACGAATAATAATTATATCATTAATTAGTTCCATTAATGAACTATAACCTATTTGATAAAAGTTAGATTGGTCTTTTTTACTTTTTCTAGAGGAGCCTTCTGCAATATTGGACATTACTGATATAGCGGCACGTTGCATTTGCGAACATAAGCCATATCTTTCATCCTGAGGAAATAATTTTGTATTAGAATATATTTCCTTAACCAAAACTCTACTCTTTTGCCAAACGTTCAGTTTCTCAAAAGAAAATTCTTTTACTTGCATTTATTTAAACTCCTAAACCTTTAAACTCATAAACTTCTAAACTTTTCAGCAAACTTCTAAATTACGTCGGCGAATTCGCGTTCCATTTTTCTAAAGTACCAAATACCTAAAATTAATAAACAAATAGAAACAAATATAGACAAAATAAAGCCTTCCCAATAGATGTTTGTCGTACTACCACAAATGGCCCAGCGAAAGCCGTCAATTACTCCAACCATGGGGTTTAATGAATACAAAAGTCTCCACTTTTCTGGGACAACACTACTACTAAAGCCAACTGGAGATAGATATAAACCAAATTGGACAATGAAGGGCACAATATAGCGAAAGTCACGGTATTTTACATTTAGCGAAGCTATAAATAAACCTGCACCCATAGAGGTAATAAAGGCTAATAAAAGAAATATGGGTAAAGTTAGTATACGAATATCTGGCATAAACTTATACCAGATCATTAAGCCAATAAGAATTATAAAGGAAATGAGAAAGTCGATAAAACTAACGATAACTGCACTGGCTGGAACGATTAAGCGAGGGAAGTAGACTTTAGTAAGTAAATTTGCATTGGATATTAGCGAATTGCTGGCTTCTGAAAAGGCATTGGAAAAAAACTGCCACGGGAGCATAGCTGCATAAACTAGAATAGCATAGGGAACGCCACCAGAGGGTAGCTTTGCTATTTTCCCGAAGACAAAGGTAAATACAATCATCGTGAGCAACGGACGGATAAGACTCCACGCTAGACCAATAATTGTTTGTTTGTAGCGAACTAGGATATCGCGCCATGACAGAAAGTAGAATAACTCGCGATAGCGCCACAAATCATGCCAATAGTGAAGTGCTTTTTTACCGGACTCAATGACTATAGTGTTGGAATTTGTAGTCATAGGTCGGTAGCTTTTCCTGTCACACAAATAAAATATTTTTCAAGGGATAAAGGTAGTTGCTTTAACATAATTTTATGAGGGGTAGCGTATCATTAGTTAGCAAAACGTGTCAATGGACTTGGGGAATGCTCCATCGAAAACTTGTAAGAATTATTTTATTGAATGAGTAGCTAGTTGGGAGAGAACTTGCTTAATTCCCTCAGTAAAACTGATTTGTGGCTTCCAACCTGTATCTGCAGTTAATTCAGAGAGGTCGGCACAAAGATGCATGGGCTGATTGGGATAATAATCTTTTTGTCCGAATCCTAAAGAAGCATGAGGCGAAACAAGCTCTTTAATTTGTTCTAAATAGTCATATAAAGGACGTCCCTGCCCTGATCCAAGCGGATATATTTTTTGGTCTAAGCCTTTTTCTCCAATAGCGAAAAAGGCCTTGGCTGCGTCTATTTCATGTATATAATCCCAGATTTGTTGACAGGGGCTAAAGACAGTTGGTTGGCCTTTAAGTAGCGCATTAATCGTGTACATAATTAACGTATATGGATTATCAAGAGCACCGTAGACACTTAGTATACGCACCCAATTATGTCTTATTCCCAATTGAGAGCATAGGAGTTGGCTAAGTTTTCCAGAAGTGTATTTAGCAATGCCATAACCACTTAGAGGATTTACGGGCGTATCTGGCCGTAAGTCGGTATCGACAATACCGTACTCAGCCTGTGAACCAGCCCCGATAAAAGCTTTGCAGCCCAATCTTTTGGCTAAGCGTACGGCATCAAGAGTGTATTTTATGTTCTGTAATTGGCTATCCACGTCATCACGAGAGGCCCCAAACGTTTTTTCCCAAGCAAAGTGGTAAAAAGTGTCATATTCTTTATTCACAGTTATGTTTTCATAGTCGGATAATGGAGCATACTGAATATGAATTTTATCATTTTTAGGGATATTGTCTTCTTTTGGAGAATCTGGTCTGATAATACACAATACTTCGCAACCCTGCGCAGAGGCATACTTTGCCAAGTTTGCTCCGATCATTCCTGTAGCCCCAGTAATAACTATACGTTTCATGGACATCATTTTAGGTTCAGGACATTTTGTATTATATTTTCAACAGATAGAGCAATTTCTTCTGGCTTAATGTCGTTAAAGACTGCAAGGTCAAATTGGCTATTTAATAAAATCGCTGTAAGTGCAGTGCTGGTTTGTTTTTTATCTTTTCTTATCACTATAATAATTTCGTCTAAGTTAAACCATTCCTTCTTTAGTTCCAATATGACGATTCCTTTTACTAAACTCTCAATGCGCAGTGCAATTTCTTTACTTAGTAGATTGCGTAAAACAGCTATATGATTCGCTACAAGCATGCCAATGGCTACCGCACTTCCGTGAGGAATATGGTACTGAGACGTTACTTCAAAGGCATGACCAAAGGTGTGGGCAAAATTTAGTAAAATTCTTTGTCCTTTATCAAATTCGTCAATTTCAATAAAATATTTTTTGAATTGCAGAGACGTTTCTAGAAAATTCTGTATCGTGATTTTATCCTTATTTAATAACTTTTCTAAATTTTGTTCCATATTTACTAAGCCGTTTAGACCAGTCATCACGTTGAACTTTACAACTTCTCCGAGTCCGCTGGTGTAATCGTAAGGGGTAAGTGTATCAAAAAATTTGGGGTAGATATATATAATGTCTGGTGGGTAAAAAGTTCCAAGAAGGTTTTTGAATTTTTTGTAATTTAAGGATGTTTTTCCTCCAATGCAACTGTCAGCGGCTGCTAATAAGGTGGTCGGAATGAAAATCCATTTTATGCCTCGATACATTATATTGGCTACAAAACCAGTGACATCTTGTACAATTCCACCTCCACATGAAATCAGTAGCGTATTTCTTTTTGCTGGAATATCGGTGATTTTTTCGCAAATATCGAGGGCGGTATCTATGGTTTTATTTATTTCTGTGGCGTCCAATAAATATAGAGCTTCTGGAGATATGTGTTTAAATAGTGAGGGATATAACTCATAGACAATCTTATCGATAACATAAAAAGCTAAAGGAGAAGAAATGTTTTGAATAAAAGAGTCCGTTTGCGTGATTACTACTTCGTAATCTTTGAATTTAGATTTAATGATCACTTTACAGTAAAGCCTCCGTCAACACAGATTTTTTGTCCCGTAAGATAGGTGTTGCTTTCGCTTCCCAGAAAATAGACAACTTCGGCAATTTCTTGCGGACTAGCCATTCTTCCTAATGGAATATTTTGGCATATTTGTGAAATTTCAATTGCTGAGTTATTTTGCTGGGTTAATTCCGTAAGCGTAAAACCAGGACTAACGGTGTTTACTAAAATATTATAAGGTGCAAGTTCCAAGGCTAAGGTGTTTGTTATACCGTGCATCGCATTTTTTGTGGCTGAGTAAATGGAGCGTCCCTCTTTTGAAACTACTGCCCAAATGGAAGCGATATTGATAATTCTGCCTGTTTTGGCTTCTTTCATTTTGGGGATGAATCCACGTAAGAGCGCAATAGGTGAAATTAAGTTAATGCTTAGCATTCGTTGTAGTTCCTCATCGGTGACGTTTTCCAGTAAGTTAACATCATTAATACCAGCATTGTTGACAATAACATCAAAGGCCTCATTTTGATATTTTAAAACAAAGTCTTTGACAGACTGTGCATTATCAAGCTCTAACTCGCTACGAGAGGGCGCAATGACCTCAAAATTTTCAGACGAAAATTTGTTGGCAATTGCCTTGCCGATTCCCCTACTTCCACCTGTAATTAAGACTCTTTTCACTTGTTATCTAAATATAGCGAAGGTGTCAATGTACTTACATTAGTTTTAGTACGATAGGCTTCTATGAAGTCTTTAAGGGCACCATTTCTGTCAAGGACGTTCGTGTGACAAAATAGAAAAGGGATGTAGGCGTTGTAATAATTGTCTGCGTTTTGCGCTGTGTAGCCGTCAAAACCTGCAAGAACCACTTCAGAAACCGTTGTTCTCTCTAAAATATTCATCAGCATAACCAGTGGATTATCACGAATAGCTTCATTTTCCACAATTAATGAACCATAGTTGAACATATAATCGATTTTCTTGGAGGACTGAGTTATGTTCGAGGTGCAAATAACTTTACAATGAGCATCGTCCCCATAAATATTGTGAAAAAACTGGCTGTAACGTTTAGAATTTCCCATGAAAACATAGTTAATTGGAAATAGATTGTTAATAAAGTTAATTGAAAATACTACAGGGTTATTTTGTTCTATATAGCTAAGAATCTTTTCAGATTCATCGGTAAGAGACTTTCCTGGGCCTAAAAGTAAGACCTTTTTTCCTTGTAATGCACTATGTAGGTTTTCATAACTAATTGTGTCATTAAATTCTCTGTTTTGATAATCTCTGTAAATGGTTTCAACCAGATCTTTATTGAAGCTAAGTTTGTTGATTTTGGGGATAAGCGTAATAATTTCATTAACCGACTTAACAGATAAAGATTTTTTTGCCAATAAATATTTGACATAATCAGGGTGGCAATCGTTGGATGCTGCTATGAAAAATAACATGGAGTATCCCCACTTTTGCTTGTCGTATTCTTTCATGATGTCCACATCTATAGCTTCTAGCAATTGCTCAATTTTATATTCTTTATTGTAGTTTTCGTTGAAGTACATCGCTACTAATTCGGTATTAGCATTACCAGCCCCCTTACCCATTCCAAATAAAGAACTATCGATAACGATATCTCGGTCGGTTTTGACTTTGGTTAGTTCTATGGAGTTGGCATACGCTACCTGAAAATTATTGTGAGAGTGGTAGCCAATAATTATTTCTTTTTTAAGATATTTGTCGAATAATTCAAAGTAATGAAGTAGCTCGGTGTTGTGCATTAATCCATAGGTGTCTACAATCGAAACGGCATAAGGATCTATGGCATTAATTTTGTTTATCAGCTCAAAAACTTCCTCATCGGAGTATTCTGTGCTTGAAACGGGTTGAACAAAAACTTTGTAGCCCTTGGCTTTTATCTGGGCACAATAGGTGAGCGCTTCATCGATGTTTTTCTTTTTAAAAATAACGCGGATACCATGAATGCAGGAATCCTTTTGCAGAGTAATACGATCAAGACTGCAGGTTCCAAAATCGATCATGGCAACAATCATGGAGTTGTTTACAGTAAGGTTTTGCATAATGGGTTTTAGGGAGTTGCTATCGGGTAATATGGAGCGATTGACGTCATAGGCGCGACGATCATCAATAAACCCCACTTCAATAATATCTATGCCCGCTTTATCTAAACGACTAATGATACTCTTTATGCTTCCAAAACTGAAGTTCCAGTCGTTAACAAAACCGCCATCTCTTAAAGTGCAATCTAAAACTTTTAATGAACGCATGTTACATCACCTCACTATATTATTTTGCATTTCTTCGGACGGAAGAAATGGATACATGTCTTCTAAAGAAGGAGACACTATGGTTCCATCGGGAAGACTCTTGGAGGAAAGTTTTGGTGCAAAATTTTGCGCCTTATCTAAAACAACCTCGCAAATAACCGGTCCTTGGCTGGATAAAACCTTACTTATTGTAGCATCTATGGTCTCTAAAGAGTCAATTTTATGAAAAGTTAAGCCATAGGCATGTGCAATCTTTTCGGCACTGGGAAAGCTAATCCCGTTGTCGGCACTAAAACCACAGAATCTATCCTTAAATAAATTGGTCTGGGTTTGGCGAATGGAGTGATAACCTTCGTTATTGAGCCAGAATATCTTAATGTTAAGTCGATTATGGACAATAGTTTGCAGTTCCTGAATATTCATTTGTATGCTGCCATCACCCTCGAGACAGATCACACTTTTCCCTTTCCTAGCTACTGCGCAACCTAAGGCAGCTGGCAGTCCGTAACCCATGCTGGCACAGCCGGAATTGGTAAATAAACGTTGTCCATTTTTTATTTTCATGGCTTGAAAGGCGCATACACAGGCACTCCCATTGCTGGTAACTGTTACGGCATCCTCCTCTAAGTATTGCGATAATTTATCCATGAAAATGTAAGGGTTAACTGGTGAATTAATTTCATAATATTGCGGTAAAACGGCAGGGTATTTGGCGTCAATGGATCGGCACCATTTAAGCCAGTCTAGGTGGGTCGGATTGTTGTTTGCAAAATCTGTATCAAGAACCGCTTGCATGAGCTCCTTTACGTCGGCATGGATGGGGAAATCTACAGAAAGTGTTGGTTTATTTAGCTCAGCTTGATCGATGTCCACTGCGATTAAATAGGCGTCTTTGGCAAAGTTATCCCAGTTATAACTAATTTGTCTTATATTCATTCTACAGCCAAGAGAGATCAGTAAATCGCTATTTTGTACTACGAAATTTCCACCTCGAGTCCCTATAGTTCCTGGTCTCCCGCAATATAAAGGATGGTCGTTACTAAGTTCATCGTGGGCGTTCCATGCGGTGACAACGGGGATGTTTAAGCGGTTGATTAACTTTAGAAAAACGTCATAACCACCGGAAAGTCTTATGCCACTGCCTGCAAGGATTACCGGTTTACTGGCTTGTTTTATTTTTTCAATGAGGGTGGTAACGTCTGAACGTTTAAGGGATGGTATTTGCTGGGCTTTGTCTTGCGAGGAATCATAATGATTTAATTGGTCAGTATCAATAGTGGCACCTTGAACATTTAGCGGAATATCCAACCACGCCGGGCCTGGACGACCATTCTTAGCTAGGAAAAGCGCTTTTTCCAAGTGATAAGCTATTTCTAGAGGTTCCACTACCATTACGGCGTATTTGGTCATGGCTTTAACGGAGTCGATAATATTAAACTCTTGATCACCAAGCTGACGGAGAGGAACTTCTGTGGACTTAATGGTGGTAGAAAACTTTACCTGTCCAGAAATAATAAGCATTGGTATTGAATCTACCCAACCGCCCATAACCCCAGTTAAAGCATTGGTGCCACCCGGTCCACTTGTCACACAGACGGCCGCAATTCTGCGGGTCAGACGAGCGTAACCTTCGGCAGCTATGGCGCACGCTTGCTCATGGTGATTATAGGTGCAATGTAATGCTGGAGCGTTTCCAAAAGCGTCATTTAAATGCATGGCTCCACCGCCAGTGATGGTGAAGATATCCGAAATATCGTTTTCTTGGAGAAAATTTGCTACATAATCTGCCAAGCGTATTTTCATTCTTAGTGTTTTTTCTCCAGTAAAAAAAGATTAATAGAGCTAATAATATAGTCCAGCTTATCTTTAGTCATTCCTGGGTACACGCCTACCCAAAAGGTATGATTCATGATGGTGTCAGTAGCAGATAAGTCTCCTATTACGCGATAATCTAAGTCTTTTACTAAAGAGGCAAAACAAGGGTGTTTAAGGAGATTACCCGCAAATAACATACGGGTTTGAATATTGTTCTTCTCTAGATGATTCACAATGGCCTCACGCGAAAAACCAGTGTTTTCTTTAACCGTTAACATAAACCCAAACCAACTGGGCTCACTATCTTTGGTAGCATAAGGTAAAATAAACTTATCTTCTAAAGATTTTAAACCAGTTAGTAGATAGGCGTGATTTTCTTTTCTTCTTTCAATAAAAGTGGGTAATTTGTCCAATTGCGCACAACCTACGGCAGCTTGCATATCGGTGACTTTTAAGTTGTAGCCAAAACGGGAGTATACGTACTTATGGTCGTAGCCGTAAGGCAGTTCACCATACTGCTTACTAAAGCGATTGTTGCATAAATTATCTTGTCCTGACTCGCAAATACAGTCGCGTCCCCAGTCACGTAATGACAAGATTAGCTTTTTTAGCAATGGATTGTTGGTAAGTAGCGCCCCACCCTCGCCCATAGTCATATGATGTGGAGGGTAGAATGAGCAGGTTGCAATATCACCGAAGGTTCCGGTGTACTGGAAATCAATCCCCCCAACCCCCTTTGACAAGGGGGACTTATCAGAAAACTCTCCCTTGTCAAAGGGAGATGTCACGTTAGGGACAGAGGGATTTTGCATTCTATACTTGCTGCCTAAGGCGTCGCAATTGTCTTCGATAAGCCAAAGATTGTTTGTTTGGCAAAATTGTTTTATTTTCTCTACATTAAAAGGGTTGCCTAAAGTATGGGCAATCATTATGGCTTTGGTTTTAGGCGATAGGGCATTTTCTAATTGTGAACAGTCTAAATTGTAGGTTTCAAGCTCTACGTCCACAAATACGGGTACGGCACCATATTGTAGTATTGGTGCAACCGTTGTGGGAAAACCAGCGGCTACAGTGATAACTTCATCTCCACGCTTTATTCTACGCTCGCCAAGTTCTTCTTGGGTAAGTGCCATGAAGGCCAAAAGGTTGGCTGAAGAGCCAGAATTTGTAAGAATAGTATGTTTTACGCCAATAAACTTGGATAATCTTTCTTCAAATTGTTTAACATAGCGTCCAGAGGTTAGCCAGAATTCTAGCGAAGAATCTACTAGGTTTATTAGTTCCTTTTCGTCAAAGTGACGTCCACCATAGTTAACTCTGGTTTTACCTGCGACGAATGGTTGAGCAGGAAAGGCTTCCTGATAATAGTCTTTAACTTTCCGTAGGATTTCTGCGTGTAATTGTTCTTTTTTGTTCATTTCAAACTCCACTCAATATTGTTTGTTTGTGCACCATTAATATAATCTTTAATTTGCTTAAGAGATACTTGCTCCATATTGTCATTTTGTTTAAAAGCTTTATACCAATCGATCGTATATTTTACGCTTTCTGTTGTGGCTAGAACGGGTTGCCAGTTTAACAAGTTGTGGGCCTTTGTGCAATCCAAGTTCAAGAGGTTGGCCTCATGGGGTTGGTTTTTATCGGAGGTATCTTGCCAGCTGCCCTCTCCCCAGTTGGTGACCACAGACTCGACGACTTGCTGTACCGTAACCAACTCGTTATGATCGGGGCCAAAATTCCATCCGCCTGAAAATTGTTTAGCGTCTTTTGCTGACTGAGAGGCCAGTAATAAATAGCCACTAAGTGGTTCAAGTACGTGTTGCCAAGGCCTTACTGCCTTTGGGTTACGAACGATAATGGGTTGATGGTTGTAAAGAGCTCTAATGCAGTCGGGGATGATGCGGTCTTTGCACCAATCGCCTCCACCAATAACATTGCCTGCCCGAGCAGAAGCCATCAACGCTGGGTGTTGTCCAAAAAAAGATTTGCGGTAAGCGGCGGTAACCAGTTCGCTACAACCTTTACTGGAGCTATAAGGGTCAAAGCCGCCCATAGGATCGGTTTCTTTATAGCCAATAGGTTTTTCAACGTTGTCGTAACACTTGTCACTGGTCACATTTACAATGGCTTGTAACGTGGGTAACTGTCTGGCAATTTCGAAAATATTAACAGTGCCCATGACATTGGTTTCATAGGTTTCTCGGGGATTGAGATACGACTCGCGCACTAAAGGCTGAGCCGCTAGATGAAAAATGACGTCGGGTTGGAAAGCGTCCACTTCTTTTTTTAGATTATCATAGTGGCGTATATCTCCAAGGACGGAGTCTATTTTAGAGTCCAGTCCGATGACGTTGTAGTGGTCATCTTTAGTGTAAGGCGCTAATGCATAGCCTTTTGCTTTGGCACCTAAAGTGGTCAACCATAAACAGAGCCAAGAGCCTTTAAAGCCTGTATGTCCGGTTACAAATACTTTTTTTTGGTGATAATAATTGTTAAACATGTTTAAATCCCCCGGCACTATGTGCCACCCCCTTTGACAAGGGGGAAATTAATTCGTATTCATTAATGTTATTCAAAATTTCTATTTCTCTTTTTTCTATTCGTTGCAATAAATCTATATGCACACTATTTAAGTTGTTTAAAATATCATCATTTGTATATCGAATAATTGATATTCTTTGTTTTGCTAAAAATATGGTTCTCTCATTATCATATTCTAATTTATCTAGATGACTTTTTCCATCTATTTCTAGTCCTAATAACAATTTCGAACAATAAAAATCAAGGATAAATATACCAACTGGTTTTTGTCGTAAGAATCTATATCCATTCAACTTGTCTTTTGATAATAGTTTATACCAAACAATCTTTTCAGCTGGAGTCATGCTCTTCCTTAACTCCCTTTCTCTACTTTTTAACGCTATATTATATTTCAGACTGCTCATATATTTTCCTTGTAATATTCTCCCTTGTCAAAGGGAGATGTCACGCCGAAGCTTTAGCGAAGGCGGACAGAGGGATTTATTGCCAAGTTTTCCAAGGGGCGTTGCCGCTATCCCATAAATCGTTGAGTTGCATTTTATCTCTAAGAGTGTCCATACATTTCCAAAAGCCTTCATGTTTATAGGCTACGAGATTGCCCTGTGCTGCTAACTTTTCCAGTGGATCTCTCTCAAATATAGTGTTGTCACCGACTATGTAATTGAATATTTCTTGTTCGCAAATTTGGAAGCCACCATTTATCCAGCCACCATCGCCTATCGGTTTTTCCATAAAGCTTTTTATTTCGTTCCTATTATTAATATCCAGAAGCCCAAAGCGGCCTTCTGGTTGAACTGCAGTTATGGTAATAATTTTCTTTTTTTCGTTATGAAGCTTAATAAGCTCGGGTATATTTACGTTAGCAACACCATCTCCGTAAGTGAGCATAAAGGGTTTATTGTCGGTATATTTTTGAATTCTTTTTATTCTGCCACCCGTCATTGTTTCTGGGCCTGTTTCAACCAAAGTTACTTTCCAAGGTTCTGAAGTGTTATTGTGTATTTCTAACTTATTATTATGTAGGTCGATGGTGACATCACTCTGATGCAAAAAATAGTTGGCAAAGTACTCTTTAATAACATAGCCCTTATAACCCAGACAGATAATAAAATCATTGAAACCAAAATGTGAATAATGTTTCATGATGTGCCAGAGGATTGGTTTACCTCCAATATCTATCATAGGTTTAGGTTTAACGTCGGACTCTTCGCTAATTCTTGTTCCCATACCGCCTGCTAGTATAACTACTTTCATGCTAAAGTCCTTTCTTTAATTAGTGAATAGTGAGTGGTGAATGGAAAAATACGAATTTATTTCTCTTCACTTTTTACCATTCACTTTTCACTAATGTATATTCTTTAATGGTTTTAGCGATTCCTTCTTCTAGAGAAATTTTTGGAATAATGCCTAAACTTTTCATCTGCGAAACGTCCATGCATTTTAAAAGCATTCCATCTGGTTTACTCGTGTCCCAAACAATACTTCTTGTGTAGCCCGCTTTTTCGGCAATTAAATTTGCTAAGTCTTTTATGGAGATATCTATGCCAGTTCCGATATTTAAAAACTCAGGTTCATTATAGGTTTCCAGAAGGCTGACAATAGCAACTGCTGCATCGTCTACATGCATAAACTCTCTTCTGGCTATCCCTGAACCTAAAACTATAACTTCTTCTTGATTATTATCTACGGCATCTACAAATTTTCTAACTAAAGCAGATAATACATGAGAATGATTTAAGTCAAAATTATCATTTGTGCCGTATAGGTTGCAGGGCATTAAGCTTATTCCTGGGAAACCATATTGACGATTGAAATATTCTACCATTTTAAGTCCAGCAATTTTAGCAATGGCATAACCTTCGTTTGTGGGTTCAAGTTTTCCAGATAATAGGTACTCTTCTTTCATCGGCTGTTTACATTTTTTTGGATAAATACAAGAACTACCAAGAAATAGTAGTTTTTTTACTTTATGTATATTCGCTTCATGGATGACGTTATTTTGAATGGCAAGATTATCGTACATAAAGTCTGCTTGTTGAGTCATATTGGCCAGAATGCCACCTACTTTGGCTGCTGCCAAAATTACTACGTCTGGTTTTTCTTCATTGAAAAAGTTTTGAACAGCAAGCGGATTTCTTAGGTCTAACTCTTTACTGGATTTTCCAACAATAGATGAATACCCTCTAGCTTTTAATTCCCTGACAATAGCAGAGCCAACCATACCGTTATGACCAGCTACATATATTTTGTCATCTTTGTTGATCATAGGTGTTTATAGCCCGATGGAGTCTATAATTTCGTAGCCGTGTTCTTGTAAGGCCTTCTTTTTCTTGAAAAGTACTAAATCTGAGGCTACCATGTCTTTTACTAATTGGTTAAGATCACACTTTGGTGTCCAGCCTAATTTCTCTTTAGCTTTGGTTGGATCGCCAATTAGTAATTCTACTTCCGTAGGTCTAAAATAGCGTTCATCTATCTCTACTAATACTTGCCCCTTTTTTAAATGATCAGCTTTAATATTCAATGAGTCTAATGTTGTTTTGTTTAGGTTAGCAATAATACCTTTTTCATTAATTCCTTTGCCTTTGAACTCAAGTTCAATACCTAATTGCTCAAAGCTAAGTCTAACAAACTCGCGTACTTCGGTAGTTTTTCCCGTAGCAATAACAAAATCATCTGGTTCATTGTGTTGCAGTATTAAATGCATGGCTTCCACATAATCTTTGGCGTGCCCCCAGTCTCTTTTTGCAGACATATTACCAAGATAAAGATTTTTATCTATCCCTAATGCTATCTTGGCTGCTGCACGAGTGATTTTTCTAGTTACAAAAGTTTCACCACGGATTGGACTTTCGTGGTTAAAAAGAATGCCGTTACTGGCAAACATATTATAAGCTTCGCGGTAGTTAACCGTAATCCAGTAGGCGTACATTTTTGCTACAGCGTAAGGGCTACGGGGGTAAAAAGGAGTCTTTTCGCTTTGTGGAATTTCCTGTACTTTACCGTAGAGTTCGCTGGTAGAAGCTTGGTATATTCTCGTTTTCTTGGTTAGGTCAAGAAGTCTTACGGCTTCAAGTATACGCAGAGTACCAATACCATCGGCATTGGCTGTATATTCGGGTGTATCAAAACTGACGTGTACGTGACTTTGTGCGGCTAGGTTGTATATTTCGTCGGGCTGAACTTGCTGGATAATGCGAATCATGTTGGTACTGTCTGTTAAGTCGCTGTAGTGAAGGTGCAGCTTAACGCCCTTTTCATGTGGGTCGTGGTAAAGGTGGTCTATTCGCTCAGTATTGAACAGAGAGCTACGGCGTTTAAGTCCATGTACCGTGTACCCTTTGTCTAGTAGTAATTCTGCTAAATAGGCTCCGTCTTGGCCTGTAATCCCTGTAATTAGTGCTGTTTTGTTTGTCATAGTAGAACTATTATATAGTATAGGTTGATATTTAGTAAATTAAAAAAGTTTGTTTATTTGTTCCAATAATATTAATTATACTAAGATCATACCCGAATAGGCCGCTAGATTTAATGTCCCATGGGGGATTTCTACTTGGGCCAGAGGATTAATTAAATCCATATATACACCATTCAAATTTAAGCTATTGATGCAAACTGATTTTGAAACAGCAGACATATTGACGGCAATAATTACTTTCTGATCATGCAAGACTCGCAGAAAAATGTATTGTTCAGAACTAACATAAACTTCTTGGTACGAACCATGCTTAAGAATAGAGTTGTTTTTTCTAATGGACGCTAGCTCTTTTATGAATTGAGCAAGCTCATTTTCTTTACTTAGATTAATAATTTGTTGCGGTGTGAGAAACGGCCTAAGTTCATTGTCACTAGAAGGTTCTTTCCTGCCGCATATTTTCGACTCACTTCCGTAATATATGGAGGGTATACCTGGAATACAAAACAATAAAAGGTATAGCAGAAACAAATGTTCTTCGATTATTACTTTACTGCACACTCTATCTACATCATGATTATCGACAAAATTGTATAAACTTAAATTTTCATAAATTCCATTTTTTGCAAAACATCGCTTGAGTGTATGAGCAATCTCAAAATAGTTATGGTCATTATGACTTGAGTAGAGTCCCTTATATGTTTCATAATTTGTAACGGAATCCACTCCGTTATGCTCTATAAGTTTATTGTAGTTTCCATGGATCATTTCTCCCAGTAGCCAAAAATCTGGATTAATGTTTTTGCAAATAGTGTTTAATTCACGAATAAAAATTTCGTCAAGGGTGTAGGCAACATCCAGTCGCAATCCGTCTATACCAAACTCAGTGATCCAATATTTTACTGCATCGAAAAGGTAACATTTTACTTCGTGATTTTGAAGATTTAGTTTGACTAACTCCTGATGTCCTTCCCAACATTGGTAGCTAAAATAATCTTGGTAGGAGTTGTTTTGGCTAAAATTAATATAAAACCAATCTTTGTATTTTGATGATTCTCTATTTTGTAGAATATCTTGGAAGGCAAAGAAATCTCTGCTTACATGATTAAATACACCATCCAGAATTACTTTTATCCCTGCTTTATGTAGACTTTTGATTAGCTGAGAAAAACTTTCGTTGTTACCAAGTCTGGGGTCAATTTGATAATAGTCAATAGTGTCATATCCATGAGAACTCGAAAGAAACACTGGTGCTAGGAGTATGAAATCTACACTGAGTTCTTTCCAATAATCTATTAACTTAACAAAGTCTGCCAAAGGGTATTTATTTCCATCGTCCTTGTAGCACATTCTTAAAGGATATAAATGGTAAATTAAATTAATATCGTTCATTCTTCTTCCTCCTCTTAGTATACTTACTGTTCGGTATATTAGGTATAAAAAAAATTAGTCTACAATTTTATAGAGCATAAATTCCGTGCATATAATGCTTAACTGCTTTTGTAATAAAATCATCATTAACTACAATTTTTTCGTTTATAATCTCTAAGGTGTAATAATTCAAAAGGCCAGAAAGTGAAATAGCAAATAATTTATGATGTCCTTTTAGATTTCCATGGTTGGTAGAAGCTATAATAAATAATTGTTCGAATGATTTTATTATTCTCTGCTCATAATCTGTTATTGCCAAATAACCTTCACTCTGAAGGGTAGAGTATGTAAGTGCTAAAGATAATCTGAAAAATTCAGGATTCTTCTTAAAGAATAGAAAATATGCCCAAAAAATTTGAGTTAGAGTTAATACGATGTCTCCTTTATAGTTGCTGGCTGTCTCAAATTTATCAAAAAATGTAGAATAGTTTGTTTTTAAAATTGTATCTAGAAGGCCTCTTTTGTTTCCAAAGAAATGATATAAAGTTGGTTTAGTAATACCTGATGTATCAACAATTTCTTGAACACCTACTCCTTCATAACCTCTTTGCGAAAATAATTTGGTGGCCACGTTTATTATTGTGTTTTTATTATCCATAATTGTTATTGTACCGTTCGGTATAATGAATTGTCAATTAACTTTTGTTGACAATCGTTTTAGGGCTAACTACAATTTAAAATAGTGAATAGTGAATAGTGAATAGTG
>CAIUUT010000079.1 GCA_903902445.1 uncultured Candidatus Marinamargulisbacteria bacterium | reverse complement strand
TTAGAACAAATCATTCAACCAATACAATTCAGCCAATGTCTGTAAATAATAGGGGGGTTGGAGTGCATTCAAATAAAACAACTATTAACGTAACAAAAAAGAATAGAAGTAAACATTCTTTAACAAAGTAATATAAAGGAGAGGTGGCTAAAATGATACTTTCAGATGCCGATATTGACGAAATAAATAATAAAATAGTGAAAGCCATACATCCACTTGAAATTTATATTTTTGGGTCTTACTCTTTAGGTGTCGCCACTGAGGAAAGTGATTTAGATTTACTGATTATCGTTGATGACAGTAAAAATATATTTGAAGTTAACCGTTTCATCCAAAAAATATTGAGAGATAGGTCTGTGCCTATAGACATATTAGTTAGACAAAAAAAGCAACTTTTAGGGAACCTAGATAATGCGGGAAGTTTTTTGCATGAAATCAGCAGTTCTATGAGACTTCTATATGCTGCCTAGCAATTTCTGATTTAAAATATGCAAAATTAGGTTTTGAAGATGATAATCCTGCTTATCATACAATTTGTTTTCTATGTCGTGCTTCTGCGGAAAAATATTTAAAAGCAATGTGCATAAAATTTGATATTCCACTAAAGAGGACTCATGATTTAATATTTATTTCTCATCAGTTAAGAGATTTGTTTCCAAATATAGTAGAAGTTCAAGAATTTATTGAAATATTGAATCCGTATTCTGTGGAGACTAGGTATCCTGGAGATATAGATTTTTCTTTTTTCAACAATGATTTGGCTATTGAGGCAGTAAACTCTGCTGAGAAAATTCAATATTTTGTAAATAATGTAATTGCTACTAGTATAAAATAATTCAAAACACTTTAAGCAAATCTTCGATACCATCGAATAATTGTAAAGATATCAATAAAATTCTCAATCAGTCCCTTTACATCTGTTATGTCAACATATTATAATATATTAACATGACAACAAGAGAAGATAAGATAACGCAAAACATCGCCCTTTTTCAAGATGAGGCCAGCTGCATTAAAGTCTTAAATATGCTGTCGCTGCTTTCCAACAAAGCTCGCCTGCAAACCCTCTGCTTGCTTAAGGAAGGGGAATATAATGTGACTGAAATGATACAAGCAATTGGCTGTAAACCCTCAATTATGTCTCAGCACATCAAGCTGCTCAGTTTAGCTGGGTACATTAAAGGACGTAGACAAGAAAAGAATATTTATTATTCGATAGTCGATACTAAGATTGTAAACCTATTAAATTTCTTGCAAGTACAATATATTAAAGGAAATGGGGAAGAAATATGAAGAAACTAGTAATTCTGGGCGCGGGCAGTGCGGGTACCATGATGGCCAATCATCTAGCGAAAACATTACCAAAAAGCGATTGGGCTATTACGATTATCGACCAATATGAGAACCATTATTACCAACCGGGTTTTTTGTTTATTCCCTTTGGAACCTATAAAGAGAAAGATGTAGTAAAGCCTAAACGAAAATTTATTCCCAAGTCTGTAGAGTTTATCCTAGCGCAAGTAAGTAAAATAATGCCTGAAAAGAATATGCTAGAACTTAAGGGCGGACAGACAATAAACTACGATATCTTAGTCCTTGCCACGGGTACCAAAATTGACCCCAGTGAGTTACCGGGAGCGCAAGAAGGGTGGCACAAAGATATATTTGACTTTTATACGCTGGAAGGGGCGGTTGCGCTGCATCAGCGTCTGCAAAGCTGGAAGGGCGGAAAACTGGTTGTGCACATTCAGGAAATGCCCATAAAGTGCCCTGTAGCCCCCTTGGAATTCAGCTTTTTAATGGACTCTTGGCTAAGAAAGAAAGGCTTACGTGACCAGACAGAGCTTATCTATGTAACGCCACTTTCTGGAGCCTTCACTAAACCCACTTGCTCCGTAGCGCTTACCCATTTACTGACCGAGAAAGACATTAAGTTAGTGCCAGATTTTGGCACCGAGCGAGTAGACTCCACAGCCAAGAAGTTGCACTCCTTCGACGAAATCGAAGTGCCTTACGACTTACTGGTGACCATTCCTACCAACAAAGGCGACGAAGTGATTGGGCGTTCAGGGTTGGGGGATGACCTAAACTTTATACCTACTAATAAGCATACCTTGCAGTCTAACGCTTTCCCCAACATTTTCGCTCTGGGTGATGCTACCAATGTGCCTGCCTCTAAAGCGGGTTCTGTGGCGCACTTTCAAGCCGAAATCTTGACCGAGAATATTCTACACTTCATAAAAGGGCAACCGCTGAAACCAGATTTTGATGGTCACGCCAATTGTTTTATAGAGTCTGGCAACGGCAAGGCCTTACTTATCGATTTTAATTACACGACCGAACCAGGCTTTGGCACTTTTCCTTTTCCAGCCCTTGGACCGATGCAGCTTCTGAAGGAGACACGCTTAAACCACTGGGGCAAACTGATGTTTAAATGGATTTATTGGTATATGTTGCTGAAGGCAAGACCAATACCCTTCATTACCGCTAAAATGTCGTTAATGGGCAAAAAAACAGCTAAGGAGGCTAAGAAATGAGCACAAAGAATATAGCAGGCAAAACCATAGAAGTGAATGAAGAGGGGTATCTTCTCAATATGGCAGATTGGACAAAAGAGATTGCCCTCGAGTTAGCCAAGGAGATAAATCTACCTCCGCTTACCGATAAACATTGGCAGGTTATAGATTATTTAAGAAAAAATCAAGCCGAGGGTGTGGCTCTGAGCTTAAGAAAAGTAGGTAATTCAGGAATAGTGGATGTGAAGGAACTTTATGCGCTTTTTCCAGGTGGACCTTTAAAGAAGTCAGCGCTGGTGGCTGGTATTCCCAAGCCCGCCAGTTGTGTATAATATAAATAGCAATTAATAAAGTACCCAAGGAAGCAAGCGGAAACAAAGTTATGTTTTTGATTGCTTCCTTGGTATAAAAGGAGCCAAATGATGGTAGAAAATAAAGAGAAAATAAAGAAAATATCGATAATCTGTGCCAGTGCCGACCTAGAAACCGTCTATGCCACGCTTATTATGGGCAATGGAGCTGTAATGGATGGCATTGAAACAAATCTTTTCTTCACTTTTTGGGGATTAAATGCCATTACCAAAAGCAAGATGAATAAAATTAAGGCGCCAGTGATTGGCAACACAGCGATTCCCCTCCCCTCAATTCTTGGGCTTATCCCAGGGCTTTCTTGGCTTCTTTCCAAGGCGATGTATTGGCGCATGAATCAGCTAGATATTCCGCCGGTAAAAGAGTTTCTAGAAATGGTGGAAGCAGGTGGTGGAAAAATATACGCCTGTAAAGCGGCCGTAGAGATGTTTATGCTCAGTAAAGAAAAACTTTGGGAAGGTGTAGACTCCATCATCACGGTTGGCGACTTTTACGACAAGAGCGCTGGCGGCCAAATTATTTTCACCTAAAGCGCAAAAACTGCTTAAAACATAAGTAACGAGAAAGTTGCGTAATTTTAAAGCCTAAAGTGTGCTAAATTTAAAATCTAAAATATCAAGAAAAAAATGAAGATTTGAGTTGGTGCGCTTTTCAAAAAGTCCAACTTACTTGTATTTAGACAAGAAAAGTAACTTAAATTAGGCTAAACGATACTGAACGCCGAAGCCGCCGCGAGGATATTCCCACTCGATATTGTCGAAACAGCAGCCAATGCGGCAAGCACCACATTCTAAGCAGCCTTCGTAGCCAACAATAATCTTCTCATCTTTCCATTCGTAAACGCGTGCTGGGCAAAAGGTCAAACAAGGTTTCTCTTGGCAATTTGCACAAATCTTTTGGTCTTTAATCACTAAATGAGGGATTTCATCCACTAAAAAGCGGTTTAAAAACAACTTATCTTCAATAATTACGGTTGGAATTTGTTCAGAGGTCATAGCATAGCCTTTCCTAGTTTAATAAACTCCCAAATGGCTTTCAATTTAGATCTGCCTTTAAAGAATTGCTTCAAAATAATCCATTGTTTTTCACGTTTTGTCTTACCGTCTACGTTTAAGAGCTCTTTAATAGCTTGGCTTACTGCGGGTAAGTAAAAATTAAAGTAAGCTGGGTTATTTTCCATCACATGTACGGTGTTTTTGTATTTACGCATATCGTTTAAAACGTAGCTGCCGTTAAGCATAGATTTGTAAACAGATAGAGCGCGTTCGTCGTATTCACCCAAACGTCGGGCTTGTAGTATGGTTTCTGCGGCAAGTCTTCCTGAAGTCATCGCCATATTGGAACCTTCACGGTGTATGCCATTTACGAGTTGAGCTGCGTCACCAATAACCAACACGCCGTCGCCCGCCAAACGAGGGATGCTGTTGTAGCCTCCTTCTGGGATTAAGTGCGCATAGTATTCAGATGACTCTCCGCCACTAATAAGCGGACGAACAAGTGGATTTTGCTTAAAGCTTTCCAATAGTTCATAAGGCTTAATTTTAGATTTACTTAAAGCTGAGAGTAGGGTTCCACAACCAATAGAGATGTGCTCCTTATTAGTATATATAAAAGAGGTGCCCATCATGTTCTTAGTGGCTTCACCGTAAACTTCGATAGTAGCCCCAGTTTCTTTATCTAGGTTAAAGCGGTCTTCAATTTTTTCAGCAGGTAACTTAATCAGTTCCATAACGGCTATAGCAACTTGGTTGGCCTTTAGCTCCTTATGAAATCCGAGTTTTTTGGAGAGCAAGGAATTTACACCATCAGCCAAGACAACCACGTCGGCATACAGGTCGCCATCGGGTCTGTTGGTTCTAACTCCTACCACTTTATTCTCTTTAATAATGCAGTCAGTAACCAGCGTTTCGTTAACTATTAATACGCCAGCATCGGTACATTTCTTGGCAAACCATTGGTCAAATTTTGACCTTAGAACCGTAAAGTTATTGTAGGGAGGTTTGTTCCAGCTTAAGTCTTTGTATCCAGCCTGAGTGGCAGACTCTTTCCCCATTAGCCACATACGTTGTTCCACGATGCGTCGTTCTACGGGTGCTTCTTTCCAAAACTCAGGGATAATTTCATTCATCATGTGGCTGTAAAGCACGCCACCCATGACGTTTTTAGTTCCAGAGTTTAGCCCGCGTTCCAGCAGCATTACCTGCACACCAGCTT
Source organism: uncultured Candidatus Marinamargulisbacteria bacterium (assembly GCA_903902445.1). Taxonomy (GTDB): domain Bacteria; phylum Margulisbacteria; class Riflemargulisbacteria; order GWF2-35-9; family GWF2-35-9; genus CAIUUT01. Next base: position 2,428 of record CAIUUT010000079.1, on the reverse strand, counting down.
TAGCCAGAGTGTACGCTGCAGATAGTCCTGCTACTCCACCACCGACGATAATAACTTCTTGTTTTTCCACCATCTTAAATATTCTCCTTCACTACCGCACAAGCGCTGGCATCATCTGCTTTTGGTCTATTAGCTAACGCCGCAGCAAAAGCTTGAGTTAGTTGAGGGACAATCACAAAAGCATCGCCTTCTATGGAATAGTTGGCTAGCTTCATCATTTCGCAATTGGGGTTAGTGTTAATGGCTACAATGATTTCAGCATGCTGCATGCCCACTACGTGTTGAATGGCCCCAGAAATACCGATAGCAAAATAAATCGTTGGGCCCACCGTGACACCTGTTTGACCCACTTGTTGTTTAACGTTGATGCAACCACATTCTACTAAACCGCGACTTCCCCCTACGACTCCGCCAAGGGTATCGGCCAATTTTTTTAGCATATCGATGCCATTGTTATCTTTTACTCCACGTCCACCAGAAACAATAATCTTGGCTTCATCCAGACGCACACTGTCGAGCTGATCTTTTACAATATCTAAAATTTGTTTGGGAATACTTTCTTCTGTAATCTCAATATATTCCTTAGTCAGGATTCCCGTTCTGCCAGCAACAGGTTCTAACGCCTGCATTACTTTGGGTCTAACCGTGGCCATTTGGGGGCGATGTTTTTCGCAAAGTATGGTTGCCATAATGTTTCCGCCAAAGGCAGGACGACTGGCAAGCAGTATTTGTTTTTCAATGTCTATATCTAGTTGTGTGCAATCAGCAGTAAGTCCGGTGCGCAGCTCTGTAGCCACCGCTCCTGCCAAATCTCTGCCCGTAGTTGTAGCACCAATGAGCAATACCTCTGGTTTATATTTATGTACTAAATGTTCAATAGCTCTTAAATAAGCTTCTGTTCTATAATCTTCATAGACGGGATGATCCATTAAGAACACATTGTCAGCGCCATATTCAAACAGCTCTTGTACCAAGCATTCTACTTGGTTTCCAATGAGCACAACGCCAACGGTAGAGTTTAGTTTTTTGGCTAAAAGCGTAGCTGCTCCGATAAGTTCCAGCGCCACTCCTGCAATTTTGCCTTTCATTTGTTCTACAAACACCCAAACTTTTTCGCCCTGAGTATTTACTGTATCAAGCTGTGAGGGTTCTTTTTCAATAACCGTTTCCTCAACTGGGGTCGTGTACTCAACGGCCTTAGTGACAGTTGGTTTAACATTGGCGGGTAATGAAAGTGACTCCACAGGACACACACCAATACACGTTCCACAAACGGTGCATTTGGCGGCATTTACTATAACTTTGCCTTCGGGTCCCATATCAAGAGCACCTTCAGGACAGGCAGGAATACATGTCCCACAACCGATACAAGAGTTAGCAATGATAATGGTCATACAATTTTCTCCAGCAATTTGTTCACTAAGTTATTTACGATCTCAGTTGTTGAGCCAGTTAAGCGCTCGCCACCTTCTCTTTCGGGAGGTGCAAATATTTTACGCACAGTGGTAGGCGAACCCTTTAGCCCCATTTGGCTTAAATCAGCTCCGATTTCGGTAACTCCCCACATTGGCGCCACATAGCGTGCGGCTTTTATCATTTCTGGTAGCGAGGAATAGATGAGTTCGTTTATTTCCTTTTCTACGGTAATCACACAAGGAAGTTTTGCTTTTACTACTTCATAGCCTTGGTCAATAACGCGATGTACGATAATTTCTCTAGTTTCGAGATTTACACTTACAATTTTATTTACATAAGTTAACTGGGTAATATTTAGACGTCTAGCAATACCAGGGCCAACCTGAGCGGTGTCGCCGTCTATGGCTTGTTTGCCGCAAATGATTAAATCGATAGGGTCGGTGGAGTTAATTTTTTCTAGGCCTTTGGAGATAATGTAGCTAGTGGCTAAAGTATCGGATCCAGCAAAAGCACGGTCAGATAAGAGGACACCTTCATCCGCACCATACTCCAAACTTTTTCTAATAATATCTCTGGCCTGCATAGGCCCCATAGTAATAACAGAAACTTTGCCGCCATAGGCTTTTTTCAAGTCTACAGCTGCTTGCACCGCGTGTGCGTCGTAGGGATTTAAAATAGCGGGTGCGCTGGAACGATCCAAAGTGTTAGTTTTTGGGTCAATTTTTACCTGAGTTGCATCAGGGACCTGCTTAATACAGACGACTATATGCACAATCGCTCCTTCTTACTTTGATAAAGTTTGGGAATAGGTCTCAACTTTACGACATAATTATACAATGTGCTTGGTTTATTTTGAAGGGATAATTTAGTGATTGTTAGCCCAAAGTGATAATGTCACCCCTGAGCAAAGTAGAAATGTCACTCTATGGTATAAAATAGACTTCTTTTAAAAAAGTAAAAAGGAGTAATACAGATGACAGGAGGAGTGACATTGAGTAACAAGGAAAAAGAC
>CAIUUT010000078.1 GCA_903902445.1 uncultured Candidatus Marinamargulisbacteria bacterium | reverse complement strand
TCTTTTTCCTTGTTACTCAATGTCACTCCTCCTGTCATCTGTATTACTCCTTTTTACTTTTTTAAAAGAAGTCTATTTTATACCATAGAGTGACATTTCTACTTTGCTCAGGGGTGACATTATCACTTTGGGCTAACATAGCTGTTAGTCTCGGTTTACACTACTCTTGTTCTGCCATATAATTGGTGAATGGTGAATGGTGAATTTTGGTCAGGATAATACTAAAAAAATACAATGTACATTAAGAAATATAACAGAAATAATAACTCCTTTTTGCCCGTCTTTATAGTGGCGCTTATCGTTTCCCTTTTTTCCATGATTATTGGGCTATATATGGGTTTTCTTTTTAGTGAATGGCGGTTAGTCAATACCATTATCCAATTGATGCCGCAAAACAAGATTGCCAATACAAAAAATATTTTAGTACTTGGTGTTGATAATGTTAAGGGGAGTAGTCGCTCCGATACAATTATGCTCATTAATATCAATAAGAGCACAAATCAGGTGGGTGTTTTGTCTATCCCGCGCGATACTTATGTTGAGGTAGAAGGTCATGGCTTTACTAAAATTAATCATGCCTACGCTTATGGTGGGGTAGAATTGCTGAAAAGTTCTTTAACAAATTTTTTACATGTTCCTGTCGACTATTATATTGTTTTAGATATGGGTGGCGTCAAACAAATGGTTGACCAAATTGGGGGAGTGAATGTCGAGGTAAAACATCGCATGTATTATGTCGATAGAGCGGGAGACCTTTACATCAACTTTAAGCCAGGAAAACAACTTCTAGACGGTACTCAGGCCATGGGGTATTTGCGTTATCGTCACGACTTGGGAGGCGATATTGGACGTATTTCCAGACAGCAGGAATTTGTAAGAGCTGTTGTGCAGAAAATGGTAGCTCCTTCGCAAATATTGAAGCTTCCTTCTGTTATTCAAGGCCTTTCTAAATATGTACAAACCGATCTTTCTACCGGTCAAATGTTAAACATGACTTTGGAGATTAAAGAAGCCATGAATAAAGGAAATATTAATATACATACTTTGCCAGGAACGGTAATTATGATCGGGGGGCTCTACTATTGGAAAGTAGAAGAAGTTGAAGCTGCAAAATTGGTAGCTTCCTCGCTTAATGGATTCCCCAGTAACAATGTATTACAGGCCTCAAATGAGGGGATCGCAACCACAAATATTGTTGCCCAGAAGGCCAGCGAAAATCAGGAATACTCACCGCGCAACACCATTGAAAGATTGCGACAAGAAAGATTAGAAAAGCAAAAGGCAGATGAGGAGTTGTTACTAAAGCAAAAAGAGGAACAAGCCAATTTGGCCAAGCAAAAGAAGGAACAGGAACGGCAGGCTGCGCTTAAGGCAGAAGCCGACCGTAAAGAGAAAGAAGAACAGGAGCGCTTAGCCGTTATTAAAGCTACTCAAGAAAAACTTGCGAAGGCAAAAGCAGAAGAATTGAGACTGGCAGCGGAAAAGACAGAAAAAGAACGCTTGGAAAAAATAAGTTTATCTAAAGAAAAGTTGGCGAAAGCGCAGTTGGCTGTTAAGAAAAAACTTGATGAAGAACGCTTTGCTAAACAAAAAACTGAGGATGAGCGCAAGGCAAAAGAAAAAGCACAGCAAGAAAGATTGGCGAAAATTAAGGACGATGAAGATAAATTAACCAAGGAAAAGGCTGATGCAGAGCGTTTGGCTCAGGCGAAGGCTGAAATCGCCAAAACATCCATGGATAGTGACGTTTCGGTAGAAATATTAAATGGTAATGGGCAAATTGGACTGGCTTCTAAAGTAGCGGTTATTCTTCGTAATAGAGGCATAAGTGTTCTCAAAGTGGGTGAAGCTGCTCACCATAATTATCAATATACAAAGATTGTGGATTGGAAAGGTAAATCCGCTGAGGCTTTGAAACTGGCTTCGGAACTGCATATCAATCCTGCCAATATCGTTAAGTATAATTTGCCTCAAAAGACGCTGGATGTTACTTTGGTTCTGGGTAAGGACTGGGGGACGCTTGGTAATAATTAGTTCTGGCTTAAGTGGCGCCAATAAAGGTAGCTATTTTCCTTTTATCAATATATCGTCGAAATAAACATACTCGTCCTTATTTGTAGCCCACGTGGCGTCGTTGCCGCCAAAAAAAGTAACAAAGTAAAAAGAATCAATGGCCAGTTTGGTGGTGTTTCTAAATCTAAGATGATGTAAATCAAGTATAAGCCTTTTATTTAGCCAAACCTGAAACACTCCATCTTTTTTATTCGGCGTATTCATCACTACTCTTTCTTCAATTTGATACCAGTTGTTTGCCTTAAACCTAACTTCTCCGTTACTGTCTTCCCAGCCAAATCTCTCTCCCCATATTTCTGGCTGATCAGGATGGTAAATATACTGAGTGGCAACACCATTGTCGAGCCACATAATCATAGCGTTCCACCCATCACTGCCATTGGGGATGCGACCCCAAAGATTCTCTCCACCATATAATCCGGGAAGTTTGCCTCCATGTACAAAGTCAAATTTATTGCCAAACTTTACCCGATAGGCGCAGTATATTTCGTTGTAATTTCGCTTAAATTTACATGGCCAGTTAGCGCCACCTTCATTAGGGCCAACGGCTCCTTTGGGTATCAAAACTTTTAGGCATTTACTCGAAGGATTGTCGCTATCTTGAACAACAAAAATCCTAGATTCATCAAAACCATTATTCCAAGCAGGATTATTCCAATCTTTAACAAAATCTTTTCTTGCATAAAGGCCACTCGGAAGATTGTTGAAGTCTAAGTTTAATAATATATCTTTGAAATTATTAGGATTTGCAGGGGATATAGCAAAAATCTGAGAATAAAGAGTAAGCAGAATAATTACCAATAACTTAGTTTTCTTCATCATATTCTTGCGATAATTATAAGGAATATTGCGCTTTAGTTCAAGTTGGCGGTTTTGAGTAGTCGCAAAATATTCAACAGGGTGATCGTCTAGATTAACTTGGCAATGGCCATAATATAACTTACTGAGGGCATTAGTATTATTTGCGAAATAATTAACAAACCAATCATTCTGGAAAAAATAAGATAAAAAACCACGCTTTTTACATCCGCAGCAGGCCGTACTCCATGTACCGCTTGGTCGGTAATTCTAGCTCCTGTGGGGTCTACCATTAAGGTAAACATAATGGTAGCAACGCCATTTACAATTCCCGAGAGCATAAGCGCTGTGGCGCGTAGGTCTGGTAAATAGGCGCCTGCCAGTAAAGAAGCCAGAACCCCAATGGCATAAATCGAGGCCACGAAACAGTTTAAAACTAAAAATTTCTTGGGGAGATTTTTTAAGCTGATGTCCTTTAACATAGAGAGTCTAGGTAAGGTGAAGCATTTGGAAATTTTGAGCATTTTACGGGGTGACATTAGCGTGTAAGCAAACATACGTGGTAGCGAGCCAATTTTTAGAAAATTATTGATGGCCAAGTCATATATTTTTATCATGGTAGGCGTGAGTAGTGCCGCCAAAAAGACGCCCACAAAGCCACTAAATATGACCACTCTGAAACTGGTTTCCAAGTTAAGTAAGGCTGCAGTGGAGTTTGCTTTTGCTGTGACATCAACCATTTTCCCAAAAAGAGGGGATTGAAACATGTTGCTAAGTCTGGAGATGAGAAGCGTGGAGGAGACAAAAGACATGGAAATGGCAATCTGTTTCGTTTTAAGCCCAGAATAGCGCATGGAGTAGGCTAGGGATTCGGCAATATTAATAAGGAAGGTGAAGAAAGAAACAATGATAACGGTATGTATGCTAATCATTGTAGGTAGCGCTAGAGGTTTCTGATTCCCAAAGGGTTACCTCTTTTAACTTTACTTCGAGCGGAAGCTTTTCTTTGACCTTATCGTAAAAATACTTCGAGAGGTTTTCGGAAGTGGGTGAAAAATTAAGAACATTGTTTAGAAACTGATGGTCGAGCTGGTCTCTAATGTCTTTTAGGATTTTCTTTAAATCGGTAAAATCAATTAAGAGGCTAAGACTGTTTAGCTTTTCTCCATAGACGCAAACCTTAACCTTAAAGGTGTGTCCATGTAAATTTTCGCAAGGCCCGTTATAGTCAATGAGCTGGTGGGCGGCAGAAAATTTATCTTCAACACAAAGTGTATACATAATGCCAGCATTATAGCGTAATAAACGATGATAGGCTATAATTGCCTTATGACTTTGTGGAAAAAGGTATTCTTTTCATTAGCTTTCATTTTGCTCATTATTGTTTACTTCTACCATTTTGCCGATATCCCACATTTTCGATATGATGAAGGGAACTTAATTGATGTCCCTTACCAGCTTGCTTACCACGCACATTTTGGATCTGCAGCATTAGAAAATGGTGGAGATCAAACTCATTATTTTCATATACATCCTCCATTTTACTATGTTTGTTTAGCTGCTGTTTTTAAGTTATTTGGTTATGGAATAGAGCAGGCAAGGTTGTTTTCTATGTTTTTGGCTTTTCTAACTATTGGCTGTTTTTATTTTCTTTTACGAGAAATGAAGGTAAAAGATAAGAGTATTTACCTAATAGGAGTACTCTCAACCCCTCTTTTCTTTGTATTAGCTAAGACTATTCGACCTGAAATGATGATGGCGTTACTTTTCATATTATCTTTTTTGTTTTTAGTAAGATGGGAACACAGGAATAAAAAATTAGATCTTATTTTAGGTGCTGTGGTCACTTCTCTAATGATGATGACTCATATGTTTGGAATTCCAGTCCTGCTTTTATGGGTATATTCTTTATTAAGTAATAAAAAATGGAAATATTTATTGTTTTATATGGGCGCTTTGGTTATCCCCACGATTCCCTATGTGTTATGGATAATTAAAAGTTGGGATGCCTTCACTCTGCAAGTTATTGTTGACAGGGGAGTGGCTAAAATTGATATTTTACAAAAAGGCTTAGAGGTTATTCAAACAACAATATTTTCAAAGAAAGTTGGCTTAATAGCTTATGCTTTAATATTTTTTTCTGCTATATTTGTTTTAAATTACAATAAAATACGCACACCGTTAAAACAATTTGTTATTTGGGGCGTGGCGTTATTTTGGTTGCAATTCCTATTGCTTCCCAAATTTAACGAATTATATGTGGTTTTATTAATACCTCTTTTGTTTTTAATTATTGCCTTATTAGTTAATAATCTTTTGAAATGGCGTAAACTATTGCTATTCATTTGTGCTGGCATGATAGTGGTCAATATGTTGGGAATCGCTATGATTATGCATAAATATCAAAAATATTCCTTTCATGATTACGAAGTATTATTAAGAAATAATGTTAAATTTAAGGCAGAAACCAAAATAATGGGCAATTTTTCGATCATACCTGTTTTCCATGAGGCACAGTTTACTGGGTTCCAAACATATAACAATGAACGTTCTTTGTTTAAAGCTATTAATGAAGCTGATTTTGTGGTTATTGACGATTTTACTAGAAATAATATGAGTGTAACTATGAATAAGTATGTAATAAGCATAAAGAAAAAGATTAGTGAGTTTTATAGTCCATACTATGGTTCTGAAGGTCAGCACGAAAATAATTTAATTGAAATCTATCAGAAGAAATAGTTGTGAAAAAAATGTGGAAATTAGACTATATTCGATTTATCGCAGTTGGGGTGCTTAATACAATTTTTGGATATGGGCTTTTCGCTGGCTTTATTTTATTAAAGTTGGATTATAAGCTTGCAACACTCCTCTCCACAATTTTAGGTGTGCTTTTTAATTACAAAACTACTGGGCAGATTGTCTTTCGAAACGATAAGAGTAGTTTATTGCGCTTTATTTTGGTCTATGTTATGGTTTACTTTGTAAGTATTTCTTTTGTTAAGGTGGGATTGCTGATGGGCGTAAGTGCTTTAATTGGGGGTGCGGTAGCCGTGTTCCCTTCTGCCTTGACGAGTTATTTGCTTAATAAATTTTGGGTGTTTAGGAGACAAAAAGCTTGAAAAGAAAAATTTCGGTCGTAACTGCGTGTTTTAATGAGGAGGGCAATGTTGAAGCCTTATACTTGGAGGTCAAGAGGATTTTCGAGCTCCTTCCAGATTATGAATATGAACATATCTTTATCGACAACGCTTCTTCAGATAATACCGTACCCATATTAAAGAAACTTGCAGCTAAAGATAAAAATATTAAGGTAATCGTTAATGCTATGAACTTTGGGCACATTAGATCTCCATTTCATGCTCTTCTGCAAGCTTCAGGCGATGCGGTTATTAGTTTGGTCGCTGATTTCCAAGATCCACCTTCTATGATTATTGATTTTATTAAAGAATGGGAGTCTGGTTATAAGATTGTAATTGGAGTTAAAAATAAGAGTAAAGAATCGAAAGTTATGTATTTAATACGTTCCATCTATTATAGATTGGTAAAGATAATGTCAACTACTGATCATATTAGTCATTTCACAGGTTTTGGTTTATTTGATAAATCAGTGATGGAAATTATAAAAACATATAATGATCCCTATCCATATTTTAGAGGCATTATTTCTGAAATTGGATTTGCCAGAAAGGAAATCCATTACGAACAGCCAAAAAGGCTTTCTGGTAAGACGAAAAATAATTTATATACACTTTATGATATGGCGATGTTGGGTTTCGTAAATCACTCTAAGGTTCCGCTTAGATTGTCGGTTTTTACTGGGTTTTTTGTGGCGGTTATGAGTTTGTTGACGGCCTTTATATACTTGATACTGAAGCTTGTTTTTTGGGATACTTTTGAATTTGGGTTGGCGCCATTAATAATTAGTATTTTTTTCTTTAGTGCGGTTCAGCTTTTATTTTTAGGGATAATTGGTGAGTATATTGGCGCAATTTATACTCAGGTAAAGAACAGACCATTGGTTGTAGAAAAAGAAAGAATTAATTTTTAGATATTTTCTTATGTATTGATAAATATTATTTATAAAATCAAGCGTAAACCATAAAAATACATTGTCTACTCTACTTTCTCTGTGCTAAAATGGCGTCTAGAATTTTAGTAGGAGGTGACGGACTAGTGAGTTTAATAGATAGACAAAAGAGTACAATTATAGAGGAATTTAAAACTCATAAAACAGATACAGGATCGCCAGAGGTTCAGATTGCAATCTTAACAAAGAGGATCAATCATTTAGTTGAACATCTAAAAATAAATAAAAAAGATAACCATTCTAGAAGAGGTCTTTTATTAATGGTAGGGCAACGTAAAAGATTGCTTAACTATTTAACAAAAAAAGATGTAAAAAGATACCAGACGATTATAGAAAAATTAGAACTTAGGAAATAGGTTTGCCTCGGTTATTTGAAAGGAAGAAATCACATGGAGAAGAAAGTAGTAAAAACAGTTGTTGAAGGTGTAGAGTTTTCGTTGGAGACAGGCTGGGTTGCAAAACAAGCAAATGGTTCAGTTTGGGCTCGATATGGAGACACTATCGTTTTAGCTACTGCTGTTGGCAAACTTGAAGTCAAGGAAGGCCAAGACTTTTTTCCTCTAACTGTTGATTATTCCGAAAAGATGTATGCGTCAGGTAGAATTCCAGGTAACTTCTTCAAAAGAGAGGGGAGACCATCTACAGAGGCAACATTGCAGGCAAGGCTTATTGACCGCCCTTTAAGACCGCTTTTTCCAGAAGGTTTTATGAATGATGTCCATGTTACCGTAAATGTGCTTAGTTATGATGGCGTTCATCATCCAGAAATGTTAGCTACCGTTGCTGCTTCTGCGGCACTTGGTATTTCTACAATTCCTTTTTCTGGACCTGTGGCTTCTGTAATTGTGGGTTATGTTGATGGTGCCTATGTGGTTAACCCAACCCCTGAAGATTTAGAGAAAACAAAACTTTATTTATCTATTGCTGGTACTAAAGACGCGATCATGATGGTAGAAGCTGGTGCTGATCGCATTTCTGAAGAAGTAATGCTAGAGGCTTTAAAAATCGGGCACGAAGCGGTTAAGAAATTAGTTGCCTTGCAAGAAGATTTTATAAAAGTTGCAGGAAAACCAAAGTGGAATGTTGTTCTAAATGAAATTAATAAAGATTTATATACAGAAATAAAAAATAAGTTTGTTAACGACTTAAAAACAGCTATAAAAACTAGTGGTAAATTAGAAAAATATGCTGCTATTGATGCTGTTAAGGCAAATATTGTAAATTATGCTAAAGAGAAATATGCTCAAGATGAAAAAATAATATCTCAAGCACAAAAAGTTTTTGAAAAACTTGAAAGTGAAGAAGTAAGAAGTTCAATCGTTAAAGATAAATTAAGAGCAGATGGTAGAGGACTTGATGAGCTAAGGCCTATTACTTGTGAAATAGCCGTACTTCCAAGAGTTCATGGTTCAGCTTTATTTACTAGAGGTGAAACACAGAGTTTAGGTACCGTTACTTTGGGTGCAGGTAAAGACGAAGTGCTTGTTGATGGTTTGGATGAAGCCTATAAGAAAAGATTTTACTTACATTATAATTTCCCATCCTTTAGCGTGAACGAAGTGGGTGGAAGACCTGGTCCAGGTAGAAGAGAAATTGGCCATGGTGCACTTGCAGAAAGAGCATTATCTTATGTAATCCCTAGTGAAGAAGAATTCCCATATGTTATAAGGGTTGTTTCTGATATTTTAGAATCTAATGGTTCTTCTTCTATGGCAACAGTATGTAGTGGCTCCCTTGCGTTAATGCAAGCGGGTGTGCCTATAAAAGAACCTATTGCTGGTATTGCGATGGGGCTAATGATGCAAGACAAAGATTATGTAATATTAACTGATATTGCGGGTATGGAAGATCATTTAGGTGATATGGACTTTAAGGTAGCTGGTGGTAAGGATGGAATTACTGCACTACAAATGGATATTAAGATAACTGGTTTATCTATGCCGATTATTGAAAAAGCGCTATCTCAGGCTAAAAAAGGTAGATTAGAAATATTAAGTAAGATGACAAACGTAATTTCTCAAGTAAATACCGAATTGTCAGAATTCGCTCCACGTATTGAAACCATTATGATCCCAGAAGATAGAGTGGGAGAATTAATTGGTCCAGGTGGAAAAAATATTAAAGCAATTATTGAAAGAACGGGTGTAATGATCGATATCGCTGATGGTGGACGCGTAAATATATCAGCAGTAGATTTAAAATCTATCGAGACAGCAAGAACTGAAATTATCAATTTCTTAAAAGAACCTGAAAAAGGTGATCGCTATACAGGTATTATAAAGAAAATTACAAATTTTGGTTTATTTTTAGAGTATCTACCTGGAAAAGAAGGTTTACTTCATATTTCAAAGGTGTCGGATGAGTTTATTAAGAATTTGGAAGATAAGTTCCAAGTTGGCGATAAAATAGACATTATTATTGAGGAAGTTGACAATAAGGGTAGAGTTAATTTTATCAGAGCATAGGGACACGCCTTGCATCGTATTGAAAAATTAGCAAATGGACTCACACTTGTACTAGAACCTATTTCTTATGTAAAAAGTATATCCTTAGGTATTTTTGTTGGGTGCGGCTCGGGTAATGAAAACAAAGATACTAATGGGATTTCGCACTTCATAGAACATATGAACTTTAAAGGTACCGCAAGGCGAAGCGCTCGCGATATCGCTGAGGTTTTGGATTCTGTAGGTGGTAAGCTGAATGCATATACGAGCAAGGAACATACTAGCTTCTACACTACCGTTTTGGATGAACATTTCGATATCGCGCTCGATTTAATTAGTGATATTTTCTTTAATTCCCTATACAGAGATGAAGACCTTGAAACAGAGAAAAAAGTTGTCTTAGAAGAAATTAAAATGTATGAAGACAGTCCTGATGAGATTGTCCACGATTTCTTTGTGAGAAATATTTGGCCAAAGTTTAATTTAGGCCAACCAGTTATAGGACATAAAGAAGTTATTGAGAAATTATCACGTGCACAACTTATAGAGTATATCTCCCAGCATTACGTTCCTGAAAATATTATTGTTTCTGTGGCCGGTAAATTTAAGGTTGAGGAAATGCTTCCTAAATTAAAGTCTATTTTTGAACATAAAGAGGCCTTTGCCAAACAAAATAGAAATATGGCCAGTCCTGTTTATAAGCCTGGTACCCATCTAGTTACGAAGGATACGGAGCAGGTACATCTTTGCTTTGGTAGTCGTGGATTTTCTTATCACGATAAAGAACGTTATCCTTTATTAATTTTGTCCAGTATTTTGGGTGGATCAATGAGTAGTGTTCTTTTTCAGGAAATCCGAGAGAAAAGAGGTTTGGTCTATTCGATATTTACATATCCTGTATTCTTTAAGAATTGTGGGATGTTTATTCTATATGCAGGGACAAGTATGAAAAATGCACGAGATGTCGTGGAAATATCCCTTGAAAAAATAAACGAGCTAAAAAGGGGAATCCCAGACAAAATGCTAAACACTGCTCGAGAGCAGTTAAAAGGTAGCTTGATATTAGGATTAGAGTCTACAGGAAATAAAATGTCTTGGAACGGTAAAAATATGTTTTATTATGAGAAGTATCTTAAAGTTGAAGATGTTTTTAAGGCTGTTAACAATATTACCCAAGATGAGCTGGTCTATTTGTTAGAGTATATTTTTAATCCAAATTACTATGCTATTACGGCTTTAGGAAAGTTTACAGATAATATCTTTAAAGGCTTGGCTAATGAAGCATGATAATTGGTGAATGGTAATTTAAGTTAATAATGGAAGTATATAAATGATAAGTATAGTTAAAGTTAAGGTTGAGGTTTTGGCCAGTTTTGGTGATTTGTCCTTGCCTGAATATAAAACAGAGCATGCTGCAGGAGTAGACTTAGCTTCTTGCGAAGATCTTGTATTAAAAATTGGCGAAAGAAGGCTTGTGTCCACTGGCTTGAAAATCGCTATTCCTTTGGGTTTTGAGGGGCAGATTCGTCCTAGGAGTGGGCTTTCCTTGAAAGAAGGCATTCTGATCCCAAATAGTCCTGGTACAATCGATGCTGACTATCGTGGAGAAGTGAAAATAATTATGTGGAATCTTGGTGAGAAGGATTTCTCAATTAAGCGTGGGGATAGAATCGCTCAACTGGTGATTGTTCCCGTGGTAAAAGCAGATTTTATGGTGGTAGCATCTTTAGATGAAACAAAAAGAAGTGCTGGTGGATTTGGCCACACAGGCGTTTGAATCGGTGAATAGTGAATAGTGGAGGATAGGATGAATAAAATTAAAGTAGTAGTAAATGGTGCGCTAGGTAAGATGGGCAAAGAAGTGGTCAAGGCAGTGCTTAATCAAGCGGACATGGAGCTCGATAAAGAACTAGATATGCAAAATAATCTAGGTGACTACCTAAAAGATAATAAAGTGGACGTTGTGGTGGATTTTACAACACCAGAAAAGCGTATGGATATAGCCAGAGCTATTCTAAACAATGGGGCGAGTGGAGTAATCGGTACTACAGGTTTTACAAATAATGATTTAAAGGAACTGGAGAAACTTTGTAATAAGACTGGAAAAGGGCTGATTATTGCGCCCAATTTTACTATAGGAGTAATCCTGCAAATGTATTTTTCCAAAATAGCTGCAAAATATTTTGATACTGCAGAAATAATAGAATATCACCATAATCAAAAAGTGGACTTTCCCTCTGGAACAGCGGTGAAAACTGCTCAGCTTATGTCTGAAGTTAGAGATAAATTTAATCCAGACCTCAAGGACAAAGTTGCAAATATTGAAGGGGCAAGAGGTGGAGATTTAAATGGAATTAAAATCCATAGTGTACGTTTGCCAGGAATGATGGCTCATCAGGAAGTTATGTTTGGTGAGAAGGGGCAGTTTTTAACGATTAGACATGATACAATCTCTCGTGAGGCCTACATGCCTGGGGTCTTGCTTGCAATTCGCGAAGTGGTTAAAATAAATAGGCTGGTTTATGGTTTGGAAGAAATATTAGGAATTAAGTAACCTCTAAAAAAGGTAGTTTCCTAACATTATTAAATATGTGATTTGGGGAGCCTTTAATGAGGGCTTCTTTATTAAAATATCAAGGGAGGAAAAGAATGAAAAAGTATAGGGTTGCGGTTGTAGGCGCAACAGGTTTAGTTGGAACAGAAATGATAAATATCCTAGAGGAATTAAAGTTTCCAGTAGAAGAGTTATTACCTTTAGCTTCGGCAAAGTCAGCGGGAAAAAGAGTGGACTTTAATGGTAAAAACTGGATTGTGAAGGAACTGAAAAATGACTCTTTTAAGGGAGTGGACATCGCCTTATTTAGTGCGGGAGGTTCTATTAGTGCAAAATTTGCTCCAATCGCTGCAAAGGCTGGAGCCATTGTTATCGACAATACGAGCCACTTTAGAATGGACAAAGATGTGCCTTTGGTTGTTCCAGAGGTTAATCCACAAGACATTAAGAAGCATAAAGGAATTATTGCTAATCCCAACTGCTCAACGGCTCAATTAGTTTTGGCGCTAAAGCCAATTTATGATGCTTATGGCATAAGTAGAGTAGTTGTTTCTACCTATCAAGCAACTGCTGGTGCTGGTAAGGAAGGAATGGACGAGCTGATGTCACAAACCGTAAGTATATTAAACGGAAAAGGTGTATTGCCTCCAAAGAAGTTTAATAAGCAAATTGCGTTTAACTTGATTCCTCAAATTGATGTATTTGTAGAGAATGGTTTTACTAAAGAAGAAATGAAAATGACGGAGGAAACAAAAAAAATATTGGGAGATGATTCTGTTCAGTTAGTGGCAAGTTGTGTGCGCGTCCCCGTTTTTATTGGACACAGTGAAACTGTAAATATCGAAACAAAGAAACCCTTTGAGCTGAAAGATGTTGTAAAGTTATTAGAAAACATGCCCAATGTTAAAGTGGTAGATGAACCAAGTAAGAATGTTTACCCAACCCCAATTGATGTGGTGGAAATAAACGAAACACTTATTGGTAGAATTAGACGAGACTTTACGGTGCCAAATGGTTTGGCCATGTTTGTGGTCTCAAATAATCTAAAGAAGGGTGCAGCCTTAAACGCAGTTCAGATTGCTTGGGAACTAGTAAATCAGAAACTTATTTAATGATGCTCCGTTACTGGAATTGCAGCAAAATGTTGAAGGGAATATATATATTTTGGATATAACAAGGAATTGCATTTGAATCAGATTAAAAATGATTTGATTGCTTTTTTTAATGCGGCTATTGCGCATTATCCAGCAACTGATGCAAAAATTGTGGGTTGGAGTAACAAAGAGAATCAGGACAAACGCTTTGAAGTTATTACCCAAGCCCTTGATTTTAATGATTTGTCCGTGCTGGATGTTGGTTGTGGCGTTGGTGACTTAGTTGGATATTTAAATAATAATAAAATTAACAGTCACTATTATGGAATAGACTTGCACAAAGAAATGGTTCGGATGGCTAAAGAAAAATTCGCAACTGCAAATTTTGATTGTTTAGAATTAAGTGAAGTTGAGGGAAAGTATGATGTGGTTGTTGCCTCTGGGCCCTTCAATTTATTAGTAAGTAATAACATTGCTTATGTCCAAGATGTTATAGCCAAAATGTATCAGGTGGCGAACAAGGCCGTGGCCTTTAACCTCCTGAGTAGTTTTGCACCTTTTGGCCTAAGATTCAGTGATTTTTATTACTATAGTCCAACGGAAATATTTAATTATTGTATGAAAAAATACAAAAATGTTGTAATTAGGCATGATTATTTGCCACATGATTTTCAGTTCAATTGCCTTTCGATCATATGTTGGCGTGGCATCCGAAACCGCGGGCAGAAGTTCTTCAATTCTTTCGAGGGCTGTTTTATAGACCTCTTCAGTTATTATTCGTTCCATATTCTTCAAATTATTTTACAATCAATTTTGTCATAAGCTGTGTGTGTTCCTACAAATCGGACAAAAATGTATCCATGCACGAATTGTATG
>CAIUUT010000077.1 GCA_903902445.1 uncultured Candidatus Marinamargulisbacteria bacterium | reverse complement strand
TGTCAGGGGAGAAATTTATTCAAGCTGACAAGTGGGATTTAGGGGGTTCCGTCCACTCACCATTCACTACTCACCCTTCACCAAGTAATGGCGGCGCTGCACCAACAGATTCCTCGACGATGCTCGGAATGACGGGCATTTCCCCGGATTCCCATTCACCTCTCACTATTCACCCTTCACCAAGTAATGGCGGCGCTGTACCTACAGATTCCTCGACGATGCTCGCAATAACGGATAATTACACCGCCGAAGGCGATTCCCATTCACCTCTCACTATTCACCCTTCACCGATTTCGCAAAGCGAAATCATAGAGCTCACCACTGATGGTGGTTTCCCCATTGGCTGGATGCTTGACAACGATCTTGAGGAAGTTTCTGTAGCTATTCAAAGCGGCGACAGAATTATTATGTATACCGACTGTATTCTGGAAGCAAAAAATCCTGCTAATGAGCAGTTCGAAACAGAGCGCTTTCATGAACTAATAAAAGAGAACTCCTCGCTAGAGCCCGAGCTCTTTGTCGACAAGCTGATTGAAGCCCTAAAGTCGTGGACAGCGTCAGAGACGCTAGACGATGACCTCACTGTAGTTATATTGGATGTTGGTTAAGGAACAAACTTATGACGTTGTAGTATAACTTTAAAAACTATTTGGCAAATTTTTTAAAAATGTTGTAAACTGAAAAATGGATTTAAATAAATTAGGAGGTTGGGTATGAAAAGAGTAGCAGTTGTTTTGTCAGTATTAGCAGTTTTTGTTCTATGTGGATTTAAACTAAATATAGGTGGGGATGACAAGGTTGTTTTAAAGGTTGGAGATTCTAAAATAACAATAAAAGAAATCAACGAAAAAATTAACGCAATGCCAGCTCAATACAAAGAGTATTACAATACACCAGAAGGAAAGAAGCAGTTAATCGAGAATTTAAAGAAAGAGTTTTTAATTCTTGAAACAGCTAAAAAAGAAAATTATGGTTCAAACAAAGATGTTGTTGAGCAACTTGAGAAAGTAAAAAGCCAAGTAATTGTAGCCATCTTCTTAAGAGACAAGATCGATAAAGTTGTAAATTTTAGCGATGGAGATACAAAAAAATATTTTAACGAACATAAAGATGAGTTTAAAACTAAGGATCAGGTAAAAGCGAAACACATTTTGGTTAAAACAGAAGACGAAGCTAAAGACATAATCGCAAAATTAAACAAAGGTGCGGATTTCGGTGCGTTAGCAACAGATTTATCTATCGACCCTTCTGGAAAGACAAACAAAGGGGAGTTAGGTTGGTTTTCAAAGGGGCAAATGGTTAAGCCTTTTGAGTCAGCAGCATTTGCTTTAGAGAAAGGTCAATATACTAAGGCTGCAGTACAAACCCAGTACGGATGGCATGTTATCCTTGTTGAAGACAAGAAAGCTGCTCAAGACTTAGGTTATGATGAAGCTAAAGAGGATATTAAGAATTTCTTGGTTCAAAAGAAACAAAAAGAAATCCTAGATGCGTTACTTGCTACAGCTGAAAAGAAAATCAAGGTTGACGATCGTTCTGAACAATTATTTCTAAAGAAATAAAACTATTATCCTAATTAGGAAAAGGAAAGCCTTTGGTGTCATAAGCGCCAAAGGCTTTATTTTTTATGTTACAACTAAAATGTCGCTCCTACGCTAAGTTAAATTTGTTTCTGGATATTTTGTCTAGGGACTCCAATATGCACAAGCTGCGCATGGTGATGCAGTCTGTTTCCCTCTACGATGAATTAGTGTTTTCCCCAATCTCTGAAAATCGAATAGTAATAAGCAGCAATGAACCAGCAATAATAAATAATAACATTATTGAAAAGGCGTACTTTAAGTTAAAGGAGCTTTTTCCCGAAAAGGTTAGATATGGCTTTACGGTGGAGGTAACCAAAAATATTCCGCTTGGGGCGGGGCTTGCTGGCGGCAGTTCCAATGCTGCGGCTACTGTGGCAGCCTTATTGTTGTTCTTTGATATTCGCTTAAGCAAGAAAGAAGTCATAGACTTGAATCTGTCTATTGGCTCAGACGTAAACTTCTGTTATTACGGAGGAACAAGGCTTGTGGGTGGAATCGGGGAGCGGCTTGAGCGGATCGATTCGCCCTACCAACACTTTTTGCTAGTGTTCCCCCATATTCATGTTTCCACCAAGGAAGCGTTTCGTCTTTGGGATTTGCAAGCAGAAAGCTATGTCCCAAGAGCTGAAAGTGATTCCGCTTTAGGGGGGCTGTTTTACAATGCATTTGAGAAAGTTCTCTATCCCATGTATCCAGAACTAGCAAATATTAAGAATATATTAAGAAAATTGGGTGCAATTCAGGCCTTGATGACCGGCTCTGGATCCACAGTTTTTGGTGTATTTTCAAATCAAGAGGAATGTGTGAAGGCTAGTAAAGACAAGGCATTAAGAGGATTAAAGGTTTTTGTGGTAAAGAAAAAAAATCAAGGAATCTCCATTTTAAACAAACAAGATTTTACTGGTTGACTTAAGTGTTTATACTCGGTATAATTTCAACCCTGCCAATTAACGGCACAGGAAATTGAAAATTGAATAGCAGACCCTGAATTAATGTTAAAAATGAATTTTTGAATCACAATCAATTGAGAGTTTGATCCTGGCTCAGGATTAACGCTGGAGGCGTGCCTAACACATGCAAGTCGAGCGAGAACAGCTTTGTAGTAATACAAAGGCTGCTAAGCGGCGGACGGGTGAGTAACACACAAGTAACTTGTCTATTAGCTGGGGATAACCTTGGGAAACCAGGGCTAATACCGAATACGCTTGTTTTAACGCATGTTAGAACAAGGAAAGGTTTTTCGCTAAATGAGAGGCTTATGTCTGATTAGCTAGTTGGTGGGGTAATGGCTCACCAAGGCAACAATCAGTAGCTGGTCTGAGAAGACGGTCAGCCACACTGGGACTGAGACACGGCCCAGACTCCTACGGGAGGCAGCAGTGAGGAATTTTGCGCAATGGAGGAAACTCTGACGCAGCGACGCCTCGTGAACGATGAAGTCTTTCGGGATGTAAAGTTCTGTCGGTGGGGAAAATAATGATGGTACCCACAGAGGAAGCACCGGCTAACTACGTGCCAGCAGCCGCGGTAATACGTAGGGTGCAAGCGTTATCCGGATTTATTGGGCGTAAAGGGTGCGTAGGCGGTTAGGTAAGTAAGATGTGAAAGCTACAGGCTCAACTTGTAGTCGCGTCTTAAACTGCTTAGCTAGAGGATGCTAGAGGAAAGTGGAACTCATGGTGTAGCGGTGAAATGCGTAGATATCATGAGGAACACCAGTGGCGAAGGCGGCTTTCTGGGGCATTTCTGACGCTGAGACACGAAAGCATGGGGAGCAAACAGGATTAGATACCCTGGTAGTCCATGCTGTAAACGATGATCATTAGGTATGGGGAGATCGACCCTCTCCGTGCCGCAGCTAACGCGTTAAATGATCCGCCTGGGGAGTACGAACGCAAGTTTAAAACTCAAAGGAATTGACGGGGGCCCGCACAAGCAGCGGAGCATGTGGTTTAATTCGATGGTACGCGAAGAACCTTACCTGGGTTTGAAATCTCTGGAACCCTTTAGAGATAGAGGGGTGCCCTTCGGGGAGCCAGATGACAGGTGCTGCATGGTTGTCGTCAGCTCGTGTCGTGAGATGTTGGGTTAAGTCCCGCAACGAGCGCAACCCCTATTGTATGTTGCCAGCACGTAATGGTGGGAACTCATACGAAACAGCCTATGGAAAATAGGAGGAAGGTGGGGATGACGTCAAATCATCATGGCCCTTATGTCCAGGGCTACACACATGCTACAATGGGTGGAACAAAGAGTTGCCAATCCGCAAGGACGAGCTAATCTCAGAAAACCATTCTCAGTTCGGATTGAAGGCTGCAACTCGCCTTCATGAAGCCGGAGTTGCTAGTAATCGCAGATCAGCTACGCTGCGGTGAATACGTTCTCGGGCCTTGTACACACCGCCCGTCACACCATGAAAGTCGGAAATGCCCAAAGTAGGTGAGCTAACCCGCAAGGGAGGCAGCCTCCTAAGGCAGAGCCGATAATTGGGGTGAAGTCGTAACAAGGTAGCCGTACCGGAAGGTGTGGCTGGATCACCTCCTTTCTAAGGAGACAAATGTCCCAAGTTCTCACTAGGGACTAGGTCGACTCAATAATTTTTAAATTATTGATCAACACAATTTTAATTAAGGTGTCTGCTATTCAGCTTTGAATTTCCTATGCTATAGGCGGAGTTTACTGTATCGATCGGGGCTTATAGCTCAGGTGGTTAGAGCGCACGCCTGATAAGCGTGAGGTCCCTGGTTCGAGTCCAGGTAGGCCCACCACGTTTTAGCTAGTAGTCATTAGCGCAGCCATTAGGAAACTAAATGCTAAAGCTAAGAGCTAAAGGCTAAAGTACGGGGGTGTAGCTCAGTTGGTAGAGCGACTGCCTTGCACGCAGTAGGCCATCGGTTCGATTCCGTTCACCTCCACCAGTTTACAGAATATGTAAGCTAACATTGGAAATAATTTTGATAGTTAATTTTCAAGGAATTTTATGTTTCTTTAAAAGTGCTGTCACGAATTGAGAAGTTTGCATTCAATACTCTTTTATAGAGTTTCGAAGTTGATCCTGAACATCGGGATAGAAAATTGATAATTTATTGTTATTTAAAAAATTAAGTTTAGGGTATTACAAAGACTTAATTGGTTAATCGTTGATCCGAGATACCAATTATATAGTCATTGTATTATTTGAAATTGGTTTGTAAAAATCAATTTGCGAATAGTATAAATCGAAAATCAAGCCTTTATTGTGAATCGAGCGAATAGGTTAAGATACTAAGGGCGCATGGTGGATACCTTGGCACTGACTGACGAAGAAGGACGTGGTTAGCTGCGATAAGCTTCGGGGAGCTGCTAATAGCTTTGATCCGGAGATCTCCGAATGGGGCAACCCTACCAGAGTAATGTCTGGTAACCCATATCTGAATAAATAGGATATGGGAGGCAACCGAGAGAACTGAAACATCTAAGTACCTTGAGGAAAAGAAATCAAAAGAGATTCTCCTAGTAGTGGCGAGCGAACGGGGAAGAGCCTAAACCCAATATATGTTAGAAGCTTGCAGGCGCTGTATATTGGGTGTCGTGAGGCTTAACTTGCTAGACCTGCTTGTCTGGCGTGGAGTTACAAAGTTTTATCTTAGTAAAAGAAAGCTGGAAAGCTTTACCATAGAGGGTGATAGTCCCGTATACGAAAAGATAAAGCCTCCATTGTTAAGTTCTCGAGTACCATGAGACACGTGGAATCTCGTGGGAATCTGGGGAGACCACTCTCCAAGGCTAAATATATGTCAGTGACCGATAGTGAACCAGTACCGTGAGGGAAAGGTGAAAAGAACCCCGGGAGGGGAGTGAAATAGAACATGAAACCGTGTGCTTACAAACAACAGGAGTACAATTTAGTTGTATGACTTTGTGCCTATTGAAGAATGAGCCGGCGACTTATGGTTAGCAGCAAGGTTAAGGTGTATGCCGGAGCCGTAGCGAAAGCGAGTCTGAATAGGGCGATTAGTTGCTAGTCATAGACCCGAAACTGGGTGATCTATCCATGGCCAGGTTGAAGCTCGTGTAAAAGCGAGTGGAGGACCGAACCAGTTGATATTGAAAAATCTTTGGATGAGCTGTGGATAGCGCTGAAATTGCAATCGAACCCAGAGATAGCTGGTTCTCTCCGAAATGTCTTTAGGGACAGCCTCGGACGAATGCTAGTGGAGGTAGAGCACTGTTTGAGCTAGGGGCCTTACCAGGGCTACCAAACTCAGGCAAACTTCGAATGCCATTAGTTAATATCCGGGAGTGAGAACGCGAGGGATAAGCTTCGCGCTCAAAAGGGAAACAGCCCAGACCATCAGCTAAGGTCCCCAAATATATGCTAAGTGTGAAAAGAAGTGAGAACACTCAGACAGCCAGGAGGTTGGCTTAGAAGCAGCCATCCTTTAAAGAAAGCGTAATAGCTCACTGGTCGAGTGTTCTTGCGCTGAAGATGTAACGGGGCTAAGCATATTACCGAAGCTATGGGTCTCTACTTTATTGTAGAGGCGGTAGGAGAGCGTTCCATTGTAGGTTGAAGTCAATCTGGAAAGATTGGTGGACGAAATGGAAGTGAGAATGCCGGCATGAGTAACGAAAAAATAAGTGAGAATCTTATTCGCCGAAAATCTAAGGTTTCCTGGGGAAGGCTCGTCCTCCCAGGGTAAGTCGGTCCTAAGGTGAGGCCGAAGGGCGTAACCGATGGGCAACAGGTTAATATTCCTGTACTACCTAATTTTGTTTGACGATGGGGTGACACAGGAGGATAGGCTAGCCACTTACTGGATTGTGGTGTAAGTACGTAGGGAGAGAAGACTGGTAAATCCGTTTTCTTGTTAATCCTGAGATACGATGCCGAGCCCGTATGGGTGAAGTAGTCGACTCCACGCTGGCGAGAAAAACCTCTAAGAAGAAATTAGGTATCCGTACTAAAACCGACACAGGTAGATAAGTAGAAAATACTAAGGCGCGCGAGATAACTCTCGTTAAGGAACTCGGCAAAATAACTCCGTAACTTCGGGAAAAGGAGTGCCACATTATGGTGAAAGTCTTGCGACTGGAGCTTGAAGTGGTTGCAGTGAAAAGTCCCAGGCGACTGTTTAACAAAAACACAGGTCTCTGCTAAACCGTAAGGTGATGTATAGGGGCTGACACCTGCCCAGTGCTGGAAGGTTAAGAGGAGGTGTTAGGCGCAAGCCGAAGCAGCGAATCGAAGCCCCAGTGAACGGCGGCCGTAACTATAACGGTCCTAAGGTAGCGAAATTCCTTGTCGGGTAAGTTCCGACCCGCACGAAAGGTGTAACGATCTGGGAGCTGTCTCAACGAGAGACTCGGTGAAATTGGATTGTCCGTGAAGATACGGACTACCCGCAGCAGGACAGAAAGACCCCGTGGAGCTTTACTGTAGCTTGGCTTTGAATTTTTGAATGTCACGTGCAGGATAGGTGGGAGGCTTTGAAGTAGGAACGTCAGTTCTTATGGAGCCACCGTTGAGATACCACCCTTGATATTTAGGAATTCTAACTTTGGCCGTAATCCGGTTAGAGGACAGAGTTTGGTGGGCAGTTTGACTGGGGCGGTCGCCTCCAAAAAAGTAACGGAGGTGCTCAAAGGTTCCCTCAGGACGATTGGAAACCGTCTGTAGAGTGTAAAGGCAAAAGGGAGCTTGACTGCGAGACGGACATGTCAAGCAGGTACGAAAGTAGGACTTAGTGATCCGGTGACCCCGTGTGGAAGGGTCATCGCTCAACGGATAAAAGTTACCCCGGGGATAACAGGCTTATTCCTCCCAAGAGTTCACATCGACGGAGGAGTTTGGCACCTCGATGTCGGATCGTCACATCCTGGAGCTGGAGCAGGTTCCAAGGGTTGGGCTGTTCGCCCATTAAAGTGGTACGCGATCTGGGTTCAGAACGTCGTGAGACAGTTTGGTCCATATCCGCTGTGGGCGCAGGAAATTTGAGGGGAGTTGTTCTTAGTACGAGAGGACCGGAATGAACAGATCTCTGGTGTACCGGTTGTCACGCCAGTGGCATACGCCGGGTAGCTACGTCTGGAACGGATAAGCGCTGAAAGCATCTAAGCGCGAAGCCGACCCCAAGATTAGATTTCCCATCTCTTTATGAGAGTAAGACCTCTGGAAGACTACCAGGTTGATAGGTCAGGGGTGTAAGCACAGCAATGTGTTAAGCTGACTGATACTAATTGGTCGAGGTCTTAACCTATTCACTTGGTTTACAATAAAGCCTTGATGGTTTATACTACCTAAACTGAAATAACAAATAATAATAAATTACGAATCGTTTGCTGGTGACTATAGCGAGGAGGCCACACCTGTTCCCATCCCGAACACAGAAGTTAAGCTCCTCAGCGCCGATGGTACTGCATGGGCAACTTTGTGGGAGAGTAGGACGTTGCCAGCAAGCTTTTTTCTAAAATAAATTTCCTTTAACACAAATACTCACTTTAACAACTCAGCGCCCTATTATATAATATATATAACATGACAAATATTATTGATGGCAATAGAATTGCTGCTCAAATTAGAGCAGAAGTGTTTAGAGAAGTTGAAACCCTGAAAAGCAAGGGTATTACCCCAGGCTTAACTGTGGTCATTGTGGGGGAGAATCCTGGATCGGTTGTTTATGTAAAAAATAAAGAGAAAGATGCCAAAGAAGTCGGTTTTAAGTCTGAGGTTATCAGAATTCCGCAGGATACTACCCAGGAGTACTTATTAAAGGTTATTGATCAACTCAATAAAGATGAAACGGTTCATGGTCTACTAATCCAATTACCCCTTCCAAAACATATCGATGAATTAAAAGTCATTGAGGCAATTAATCCCCAAAAAGATGTGGATGGCTTCCATCCAGTTAATGTTGGTAAAGTGGTTATAGGCGATAAGCGTGCTTTAGTCTCCTGCACTCCTGCTGGAGTTATTGCGCTCTTGGAGCATGAAAATCTCGAGATTGCAGGAAAGGAAGTTGTTATTGTTGGTAGAAGTAATATTGTTGGAAAACCATTAGTTCCACTTTTTCTTCAAAAGAACGCGACGGTGACCGTATGTCATTCAAAGTCACAGGATTTACGCTCTATAACAAAAAGAGCAGATATCCTAGTGGTAGCCATTGGAAAATCTCGGTTTATTACTGCTGATTATGTTAAGCCAGGTGCCGTAGTCATAGATGTAGGAATAAATAGATTAGATGGGAAGCTAACTGGAGATGTTGATTTTCTTGAAGCCGCTACAGTCGCCTCCAAGATAACGCCTGTTCCAGGAGGGGTTGGTCCTATGACTAGAGCTATGTTGCTAAAAAACACCATTCAAGCCGCGAAGTTACAGAATGAGGTCATCTGAACTATACTCTGAAATATATAAGCTTGTGCAGCAAATTCCAAGGGGTAAGGTTAGCTCCTATGGTGCTGTGGCTAAATGTATTGGAATAAATCCAAGGGTTGTTGGATATGCGCTTCACCAGAATCCATCAGCACTTATTACGCCTTGCCATAGAGTTGTTTTCAAAGATGGCTCTTTAGCCTCAGGATATGTGTTCGGAGGGGAGGGGGCTCAGTTTGAGATGCTGAAAAGTGAAGGAGTTAAATTTACTTCTGAAGGCAAAGTCGCTCGATCAAGTTTTCTTAACAAAACTTTAGTGTTCTAGTATATTGTGAGTCCGGTGAATCTCTTTTTCTTTACCTATAGTTGAGCTGTTTCCATGGCCTGGGTAAACAGTGGTTTCAGCGGGAAGCTTAAATAATGTCTCTGTAATGGAGTGTTTGATATCCTCAAATGAACCTTGCCATAAGTCTGTTCTGCCAACCCCCCCGTTAGCAAAAAGGCAGTCCCCAGTGAATATAGCATCCCCAACTAAATAGCTTATCGAGCCAGGAGAGTGTCCGGGAGTTTCAAGGGCTTGAATCGTAAGTTCGTCGAGGGTAATGGTGCCTCCTTCAATTATGGCACGGTCATAATTGACTTGTGGAAAAGGCCTTCCTAAATAATTGCTCCATAGTTGGTCATTTATTAAATAAACGTCCTTAGCCCCAACAATAACTGGGAGATTATATTTATCCTTTAAGGGTTTAATCGCCTCAATATGATCGTAGTGTCCGTGAGTAAGGAGAATATATTTAGGGACTAAATTAAGTCGCTCAATCGTGCTGATTATTTTTTCAGCATCTGAGCCTGGGTCGATGATGGCAGCATTTTTAGTATTTGCTGAAACGATGTAGCAAATAGTATCAATAGCTCCAACTCGAACTCGACTAACCTGCATCGGGATTTGCTTTCATAATTTTCATTGTAGTTTATGTTAATCAAAATAATTATAAACTGCAAGGAATTTGTTGTATAATAAGGGATGTGTTAAAAAATATAGTCCTAATTTCTATATGTATGATGGTGAGTTTGGCTGGCGAATTTGCGGCCATTGTGGATGGGGCTACCATAAATTTTAAAGAGTTTGATAGCATTTACATGGATTCCGTGAAGGAATATAAGAAAAACTTATTAATAGGCGACGCAGAATCACTAGCCTATAGCGAATTGGAAAACCTAAAGTACACGGTATTAGAAGCATTAATCGATAATAAAATATTTGAGAATTATGCCAAGAAATATAAAATCGTCATTAGCGATAAGGATGTTAAGCAACGCATTCAAGGTCTTGAGAAGGGGTATGCAAAAAAAGAAGATTTTTGGAAGGCAATGCGGTCACAAAATATTAAACAAGAGCAGCTATTTGAAGGGATACGTGGCCAACTGTTGAAAGAGATGGTTGTTCTGCGGGCGTACCCTGAAATGGGTGTAATTACAACCAAAGACATGTTGCTGTATTTTAGAAAAAATATACTGGGGATGTATCCTATTCAATACAATTTGACAATAATTGTAACAGATAATGTAGGATACCTTAATGAAGTAATCGCGCAAGGGGTTTCGAGTGCCAATTGGGACGCTCTGCAATTGGATAAGGAGCAGTCCAAATTTAATATTTCAGTAATGGATGAAGACCTACCAATAACAGTGGCAGATATGATAGAATTGCTAGATATGCAGAAGTTTTCAGAAGTAACGATGTTGGAAGGTAATGATTACTTTTCTATAAAAGTAAATCATATTGAAAATATGCCGTCTCTTAATATAGTCGCAATAACAAAATCTGTTAGAGAAACTCTTTTTGAAGAAAAGAAAAGCCTGTATATAAAGAAGTGGCTGGATGAGCAAAAGGAAGTAGTTAAATTAACTTTCAATTATAAAGTATTTCCAAATTATTTTCGTCGCGAAAATAAAAAACCGAGTATAATAAGAGAAATGTTAATGAAAATTAAATCTTTAGGAGCAATATGGCGGACTATTTAAAGAAATATGAAGAACTAAATGAAACAGTAAAGAAACTTCTGTCCCCTGAAGGCTGTCCTTGGGATAGAGAGCAAACGCATGATTCTCTTAAAAATTACCTTATTGAAGAGGCTTATGAATTTGTGGAAGCCGTTGAAGAGAATGATCCAGATAAAATGGAAGAAGAATTAGGCGACTTGCTTTTTCATATTGTAATTCACTCTGTGATGGCGGAGCAGAATAATTCTTTTGATTTGAAGTCGGTTACGGAAAGAATTACACAAAAAATGATTCGGCGTCATCCCCATGTTTTCGGGGAAAGTAGCGTTTCTTCAGTAGATGAAGTTTGGCAGAACTGGGATCAAATCAAGAGAAAAGAAAAAGTGCAGGAAACAAATCTGTTAAGCAGTGTTCCCAAACAATTACCGGCATTACTTCGTGCGGAAAAGATTCAAAAGCGCACGGCGCGAGTAGGTTTTGATTGGGAAAGAACAGAGGACGTTTGGTTGAAGGTAGAGGAAGAAATCGGAGAGCTGAAAGAGGCTGTCGCCAAAGCCAACAAAAAAGATATTAAGGAAGAGTTGGGTGACTTGTTGTTTTCTGTGGTGAACCTGAGCCGTAAGCTCGATGTGGACCCAGAGGAAGCATTACAAGATGCCAATAAAAAGTTCATCAACCGCTTTAATTTTGTAGAGGCTCAAATTAAAGCTCAAAACAAAGATTTTTCTGATGTTAGTTTAGCTCAGATGGATAAATTTTGGAATGATGCTAAGGCAAGACCCAAATAAAAACATTTACACTAAGACAACTAATTAATATAATATCTATGCTCATTTTTTTCAATTGAACTACACTAATCTGGAAATGAAATCGGAATAGTAGGTAAAAGATATTAAAAGTGTTCGTTAAAACTTCGCAACGAAGGACGGGCGAAAAACTAGTACTTAATGCTGTAGATTGCTTGTCGGTACAGGGTGCAGTGGGTAGATAAATATACTAGTCAAATATAATAAAGTTAGTTAAGGGTTTCCAAAGGGAAAGAAACCCTTTGGTTTCACCGAAGGTGAAAAGGGGTTCAGAGACACTGAGCTTGTCGAAGTGGAGCGACGAAGGGGACATCGTCCCCTTGTAAAATTTAGGAAAAGGAGTTTTGCGATGACAGAAATAGTTGATATTAAAGCAAGAGAAGTATTAGACTCTAGAGGAAATCCAACAGTAGAAGTTGAGGTTTACACGGAAGATGGTAGTTTCGGCAGAGCGATTGTGCCTTCTGGTGCATCGACTGGAGCCCATGAAGCTGTAGAGTTAAGAGATGGCGACAAAGATAGATACCTAGGAAAAGGTGTTTTAAAAGCTGTGAAAAATGTTAACGAAGTTATTGCCGAAGAAATTGTCGGTATGGATGTTCGGTCTCAAAGAGCAGTAGATTATTCCCTAATCGATCTTGATGGTACTGAGAATAAAGCCAAATTAGGCGCGAATGCAATTCTAGGTGTTTCTTTGGCTGTAGCAAAAGCGGCTGCTATGAGCTGCAATCTGCCATTATATCAATATATCGGCGGAGCAAATGCTTACCAACTTCCAGTTCCGATGATGAACATATTAAATGGTGGTGCCCATGCTGATACAACCGTGGATATTCAAGAATTTATGGTTATGCCTGTTGGCGCTCCAAGCTTTAGAGAGGCGTTGCGCTGTGGTTCAGAAGTATTTCATTCCTTGAAAAAAGTATTAAGCTCAAAAGGTGCAAGTACCTCTGTGGGCGATGAGGGTGGGTTCGCTCCAAATCTTAAAACAAACGAAGAGGCGCTTCAAGCAATCCTCGAGGCAATTGAAAGAGCGGGTTACAAGCCAGGAAAAGACGTCATGCTAGCACTAGATGTGGCGGCTACTGAGCTTTTTGAAAAGGGTGTGTACAACTTCAAGGGTGAAGGCGTTACCAGAAGCTCGAGAGAAATGGTAGATTTCTACACGACGCTAGTAAATAGATACCCAATTATATCAATTGAAGATGGTTTAGCGGAAGATGATTGGGAAGGCTGGAAGTTAATGACAGAAAAGCTTGGAAGCAAGATTCAAATAGTTGGAGATGATTTATTTGTTACCAATACAAAAAGATTAGCTAGAGGCATTGAACAATCCACAGCTAACTCAATCCTAATAAAAGTTAACCAAATCGGTACCTTAACTGAAACATTAGAAGCCATACAAATGGCTAAAGAGGCAAAGTATACCGCAGTTATTTCTCATAGGTCCGGTGAATCAGAAGATACAACTATTTCCGATATCGTTGTGGGTACGAATACAGGTCAAATTAAAACTGGTTCTGCCAGCAGAACAGACAGAATTGCAAAATATAACCAATTATTAAGAATAGAAGAAGAGCTCGGAGATGTTTCCGTTTACAAGGGCTTGAAATCATTCTATAATTTGGATATAAAATAAAATCGTTAAAGATTAAGTGGATTGTTGAAGAAAAACTTAGTATTTTATTTAATCGCTTTGATATTGGTATATTTTTTATATACTAATGTCAAAGTGTGTTATTATAATGTTAAGTACAGTTATGAAATTAAAAAGCTAAGAAAAGATATAGCTAGCGAAAAAATTCATCAAGGGATTTTGACGCGGCAATTAAAAGAAGCCAAGGAAGATCGATACATTGAAGAGAAAGCTAGAACAATTTTGGGCTTAGTAAAGCAAGGGGAGGTTGCCTATCAAATTATAGGTAAGAGAGATGACAGAAAATAACGAACAAACAGTAAATAATGAACAAGTTGAACTTGTCGCAGGTAGTATAGTAGAGGGAACCGTATCCGGTATAACTAGTTTTGGCGCATTTGTTAAACTCCCAGGCAAAGTAGAAGGCCTAATCCACATTTCAGAAATAGCCAATGAATATGTTACAAACGTGGAAAATTACGTGACTTTAGGGCAAGTAATCAAGGTAAAAGTTTTAGGCCTTAATAAGAAAAATAAATACGACCTTTCCTTAAAACAAACTGAAGATAGAGCGAAACAGCCAAATGAGCAGAGCCCCGCACACACAGCTCCTTCAACGCCTCCACCAAACAGAATGGTGGGTAGATATCGCAAGGTAGAAAAAGAAAACCTCAATCCATTTGAAGAAAAGATGATGGATTTTCTAAAGAAGAGCGAAGAGAAGCAAATTGATTTGAAGAGAAATCTTCAGACCAAACAAGGCTTCAAGAAACGTAAAAAAATAGCAAAGTAGCTTTTTTTCTTTTCCATATAATAATTTTATCAGAACTAAGGCCTGGGAATTGCCTATAATATAGGTGAAAGTAGTCGGGCGAGAGATTCTGCTCCCCGCAGTAAAATATGCTTATTCTTAATGTCTTCGTAATAAATCCTTTTAGAGAATGAAAGGTCATTCAGAAAGTCTTTATTAATTTGGGCTACAACGTCCTTGTTATAGATGAGAGCATTTATTTCAAAGTTAATATTCAGGCTGCGTTGGTCTAAGTTTGCGCTACCGATACTAGCAAATATATTGTCAACGGTTATGACCTTGGAATGAACAAAGCGATATTTTTCGTAGTAATAGACTTCCACCCCACTAAGCAGAACCTCTTCAATAAATGAAGAGGTCGCCAGATAGGTAAGAATATGGTCCGCTTTTCCGGGAATTAAGAGCTTAACGTCTGCCCCCCCTAGCGCTGCAGTCTTAAGCGCCATCATAATGGGCTCATCGGGAATAAAGTAGGGTGTGGTAATATATAGAGACGACTCTGCCGAAGCAATGGATTCAAAGTATAGCTGGTGAATGGTGTCCCAGTTGGCCAATGGAGAGCTTCCAACTATTTGAACGAGGTTATGGCCAAAGACCTTGTCGGAAAGTTGAGGAAAATAATCATTGTTTCTGTGAAATTTTTCCTTCTTTGCAAAATACCAATCTTGGAAAAAAATAGTCTGAATATTTTTTACTGAGTCCCCCATTATTTTAATAACCGTGTCTCTCCAGTAGCCAAACTTTTTGGATAACCCTAAGTACTCATCCCCAATATTCATGCTGCCGATGTAGCCGATTTTTCCGTCAATGATTAGCATTTTTCGGTGGTTGCGGTAATTTGAGCGTAAGTTGACGAAGGGAAATTTAACGGGCTGAAAAACGGCGACGCTTATCTTGTCATGCTCTTCAAGGGCCCGAAAAAAACTGCGATTAAAAGAATATAATGAACCATAGGCGTCAATTACTATTTTAACCTCTACATTCTCATTGGCCTTACTAATGAGAAGCTCTTTTATGATTTTTCCTGTATTGTCGCCACGGAAAATATACGATTCGAAGTGGATATGATGTTTCGCGTTTCTAATGTCATCCAGCATATTCTCAAAGGCAATCGTGGTATCAGCATAAACAGTAAGTTCATTATTTAGATAAACGGGTAGATTCGTTGTGGCTGAGGCAATATTGAAGATATTTCTTTTGGAGACATGTTCGGAAATCGTTAAGTTCTCTGTTAATATTTTTGGTGTATAGCTTTCATTCTGAGGGAAGGCTTGATTCGACAGAGTGAGTCTATTAATAATTGATTTTCTCCTCCAGGGTATCCCAAAAAATAGATAAAGGAAGATGCCCAGCGGGGGTATGAAATATAAGACGAGTAGCCAGCTTAAAGATTTAGATGGGCTTTTTTTGGAAAATAAAACGATTAAAATAAAAACAAGATTTACGCTTAATATTGGTTCGTAAATTATCGGGAATAAATGAATATGAGCCAAGTCTAAGATCATAAAATCTTATTCATTAACACATTTAACTCTTCTTCAACCTTTTTTGCTGCATGTATAGTGTAGTTCCTGTTTTTATTCTCCCAATCAAAATGTATGGGGGCACCGAAAATGACTTTTAGTGGTTGATGGTGCAGAAAAAGTGAGCCTTTTGGCATTATCTTATAAGCGGGATTGAGAACAACGGGGAGTAATGCTGTTTTGGTATCAAAGGCTAGCATGATGCTTCCACGTTTTACAGCTCCAATTTTGCCAGTGGTGCTTCTGGTTCCCTCGGGGAAAATGAGCACAGACTTTCCTTCTTGAACTAATTGTTTTATTTTCTCCAAGGTCTTAGTTGATTCTTTTGGGCTCTCTCTTTTTATGGGTATATACCCACACTTTTTCATAGACATTCCGAGAAAGGGAACTTTAAATAGATCCTCCTTGGCAATAAAGATGAACCCCGCAGGGAGCACTGCAAGTGCAATTAGGATGTCAATTTGGCTTTGATGATTCAGTACAAAAATATTTGATGATCCTTTTTTTGGAAAATTGCCAGAAATTTTTGGATACAGGCAGGTTGCAAAAAGAATAGACTGTGCCCAAATTTTACCCCACACAGCATAATTGTAGTGTTTCTTTTTGCCCCAAAAGGGATACATAAAGGTTATAGGAATGGTGTACACCACAAAGAAGAAAATGGTGATTAGGATAAAGTAAACAGAATATAGGGCTCTAAAAATATTCGTAATCATGAGTGATTATATTATAGCTAATAGTATGCAAAATATATAGTAAATAATAGGGGCTTGATAAAGAACAGCAGTTAAAAATACAAATATAGTTGTCAGTAAATTCAGGATGAATTTGCAAAGCAGCTATGCTCTTGACAATTAAGGGTTGATATTGCAAAATTAACGGGCTATGTGTCGAATAGGTTGTATAAAAAGTTTAGATCCAATCCACCCCGCAAAAGCTCTATATTTGATGCTTCCGCAACAAAAAGGGCATGATAACTCTGGGTTTGCCATTGTTATGACCGACTTAGAGGGTATTTTTTCAAAAATTAAAGACAAACCAATGTTGTCCTACTCCGCTACATTAAAAGGGGTAAGGATTGTGGAAAGCTATATGAAAGAGAAGGGTTTTTCTAAGGTATTTACTTGGGAGCC
Organism: uncultured Candidatus Marinamargulisbacteria bacterium; assembly: GCA_903902445.1. Taxonomy (GTDB): domain Bacteria; phylum Margulisbacteria; class Riflemargulisbacteria; order GWF2-35-9; family GWF2-35-9; genus CAIUUT01. Next base: position 7,133 of record CAIUUT010000077.1, on the reverse strand, counting down.
GAAAACTCATAGCAAAGTTGGACAAGATTTTGCAAAAATGCCGCACTATGGTTTTGAGGCCTATGATTTACCAAGCGGTTGCGAAAAATGTAGCCCAGAAGAAAGAGAAAGTTTATTGCTTGATGTTCGACTTGAATTAAGAAGTATTCTCGAGCAAACAGACGATGGATACGTTTTTTCTTTTTGGCCAGATGTTCTAACTATTAAGGAAATTGGAAACCCAAATCATATTGGAGAGTTTTTTGGTCTTTGGGAAGAAGATGATCGAATAATCGGCCGAAATATTATGATCCAATATCGTCAAAATACAAACTATGATATTGTTCGCTATGCTGCTCATCCCTTCTTCCTCCAAGGGTATGTGCTTTGCGCTAATGGAGAAAACACATTTTATGTTAAAAATAAAGAATATCAGCAAAGTTTGCACAGAGGCTACCTAGGCTTTGAGTCTGACTCTCAATGTTTCCTATATACTTTGCATTATTTGCATCATGAATTAGCGTGGCCGTTGTCTTATTATAAACAGGTAATTACACCGCTTCCTTTTGAGGATTTAACGAATCATCCCAATAAGGTTGTGCTCAACAAAATCAGAGAGTCACTGGCTCATTTGGAAATAAATGGCCCAAATACCATTATCGGAATGTTGCCAGATAATACGCTGTTTACTGTTTGTGATTCGAAAAAATTACGACCTGTTGTGGTTGGAACTAATGGTAAGATGGTTGCAATTACTTCTGAGGTTAATGGTCTTAATGTTATAATGCCAGAGCGTAATAGTGAAAAAGATATTTATCCCAATGAGCGTGAAACCGTAATTATAAACGATAAGTTAGAGATAAAAAGATGGAAACAACAGTAAAAATAAACGATTTAACAGAAAATGATTTAAACTGGGAGATTACTTACGATTCTCAGAGATGTACTCGTTGCGGGCGTTGTATATCAACCTGCACCTTTTACGCCTTGGAGATGAAGGTTGAAAAAAGAGCCTATACTGTTTCTGAAGGTCCTGTTCCCACTCCTAAAAGAGTTTTCTCAACTCTGCCGATTGTTCAACAAAAATCTTCTTTAAAAAATATGTGTGTGGGTTGTGGAATGTGCGAAAAAGTATGTCCAAACCACGCTATTAGACCAGTTAGGAACAAAGATACAAGAGAAAAATTATTAAACCATGCTGGTGGAAACACCATAAAAAGAGGCGGCCGAACAAATCTAAGTGTTGAGAGAACGCTAGATTCTATTAAAGTTGGTCGTATTTCCCAAATGACAGACCCTTCGTTAGATGCCATCCGTCATACGTTCGATATTCAAAGTCCTTTTGGAAGAATCCTTGGACCAGACGAATTGCCCATTAAGGTTGAGGATGATGAATTAAAGATTAGCGGACAAATGCCTCCAGCCAGCTGGATTTACCCAATTATTTTTGGAGATATGTCTATTGGCGCCCTTTCTACAAGAGCGTGGGAAGCTATTTGTATCGCGACAGCGGTGCTCAATGAAAAATATAACATACCCATTAGAATGTGTTCTGGTGAAGGTGGCATGCCCATAAAACTCATGCAATCGAAGTATTTAAAATACGTAATACTGCAAATCGCTTCAGGTCATTTTGGCTGGAATAGAATCATTAAATCCATGCCAGATATGATTGAAGACCCTGCTGGAATATTAATAAAAATAGGCCAAGGCGCAAAACCCGGAGACGGTGGCTTGTTGATGGCGGCTAAAGTGGCTAAGCATATTCAAGAAATTAGAGGTGTTCCCAAGTCTGACTTGCTTTCGCCTCCTAATCATCAAGGCTTATATAGTATTGAGGAATCGGTGCAGAAAATGTTTCTATCAATGAATGCTGCTTTTAAGTTTAAAGTACCTGTAGCTATTAAGGTTGCAGCATCTTCCTCTTCGGTATCTGTATATAATAATTTACTAAGAGATCCTTATCATATTGTAGGCGGGTTTTTTATGGATGGTATCCAAGGTGGAACGGGAGCAGCTAATGAAGTTTCCTTAGATCATACAGGACACCCCGTGGTGTCAAAAGTGCGTGATGCCTATTTAGCGGCAGTAAAGCAAGGAAAGCAAGGCCGAATACCTTTGTGGTCTGGCGGAGGCATGGGCATGACGGGCGATTTAGCCGCGGATGCCTTTAAAATGATATGCTTGGGCGCTAATGGCGTATTTGTGGGAAAAATATTAATACAGCTTTTAGGTTGTATCGGGAATGATGCTGGACGTTGTAATCAGTGCAATACAGGGCTTTGTCCCACGGGTATTTGTACCCAGGATTACCGCTTAGTACAACGCTTGGATGTAGATAAAGCCGCAGAAACTTTAGTAAATTACATGCTCTCAGTAGATAACGAGTTTAGAAAATTGTTAGCCCCAATTGGGAATAGCACTTTACCTGTGGGTAGAAGTGACGCACTGGTATCTGTAGATGAGGCAATCGCCAACAAACTTCAGATCCCATATGTTTGTTAAAGGATAGAAAATGGTAACTACAATAAAATCTTTAGAAGGTCATAGCCGATTATCAACGCAAGAGTTGTTGTCTGCCATTTATTCGGCTATGGAAGCCGGCGAAACGGAGTTTGAAGTTTTTGCTTGTGGACAGCACGATATTGGTGGCCCACTTTGGAGTAAAGATGGAAAAACTTTAAAGTTCAAGATCCATGACCCAGGTCAGCGCGTGGGCTCAATGTGCATGGAGAATACCGAAATTATTATCGAAGGTTCCGCCCCAGCTGATGTTGGTTGGCTAAACGCAGGTGGAATAATTGTAGTAAAGGGTGACGGTGGAGACACTACCGCTCATTGCGCCGCCGCCGGTAAAATATATGTCGGTGGAAGAGTGGGAACCCGTTCTGGTTCTCTTATGAAGCATGACCCTAAATATGAACCACCAGAATTTTGGGTATTGAAAAATGCCGGAAGTTTTTCCTTTGAATTTCTAGGTGGTGGGATTGGTGTGGTTTGTGGCTATGATAGCGAAGAATTTGAGTCCGTGCTTGGCGATAGAGCCTGTGTAGGCATGGTCGGTGGTATTGTATATGTTAGAGGCCAAGTAAAAGGGGTTTCAACTTACGATGTAAAAGTACAGAAACTCGACGAAAACGACATTGCTTTTTTGAAAAAAGGAATGCCCGATTTTCTGAAAAGTATTGATAGAGAAAAAATCGCTACAACCCTTAGCAATTGGAGTGATTGGCAAAAGATTGTTCCACTTTCTTACGAAGAAACACATAAACAAAAAATGGCCAGCGTCAAGAAGTTTAGAGAAGAAGAATGGGTGAAAGAGGGGATTTTTTCTGATGTTTTCCCCGACAAACTTCAAGTAATTGGTCTAGCGAACACCGGAATTAATAGACTTAGATACCCAGACTGGGAAAATAAAAAAGCATGTGCTCCCTGTGAGTATCTTTGCCCAATTTCCATTCCAACTCAGGAACGCTATAACCTGTTGCGAGAAGGGAAAACGATGGAGGCACTTAGCCTGATATATGAATACAATCCTTTTCCTAGAACCGTTTGTGGGCAGGTTTGTCCAAATCTTTGCATGTATGATTGCAGTAGAAAAAGTGTAGATCAAGCGGTGGATATTCAAGGATTGGGTTCTGCTACAGATGTGAATACCAGCTTTTCCGCGATAAATCAAAAGCAAAAAGTAGCAGTAATCGGGGCCGGAGTTGCAGGGCTAACTGCAGCATGGCATTTAAGAAAGTTCGGCTATGCGGTTACGGTGTTTGATCAAGATACTCAGATTGGCGGAAAGCTTGCTAGCAACGTTTCTAGAGAACGTTTGTCTACAGAGTCTCTTATTAAGGATTTAGATAATTTTAAAAATATCGACATTAACTTCAATTTAGGAAAAGAAGTTACTACTGCCGACTATGAAAAGATAAAAAAAGATTTCGATGCCGTAGTTCTAGCTACAGGAGCCTATGGACCCAAAATTCCCCCTTGGCCGGGAAAAGAGAAATTGGTGATGTCGATTGATTTCCTACCCAAAGTAAATAAAGGGCAGAAAGTTAACGTCGGCAATAAAGTTGTGGTAATTGGTGCTGGGAATACCGGTATGGATGTTATTTTCGGGGCTTATAAGTCCGGGGCAAAAGAAGTGATTGCTATTGATGTGCAAAAACCAAATGCTTTTCAGAAGGAAATAGACCATGCCGAGAGCTTAGGCGCCAAGATTATGTGGCCAGTGTTTACCAAGGAGATCACCGATAAGGGTGTTGTCCTCAGCGACGGTCAATTGATTGAGGCAGATACGGTAATTCTAGCTATTGGAGAAGTGCCCCTATTAAGCTATATAAAAGATTTTTACGAAACAGATAGAGGATACGTTAAGGTTGATAAGGATTTTAAGCTAAGTGACAATGTTTACACCATTGGAGATATGACAAAGCTTGGGCTACTAGCAGATGCTATCGGTCACGGTAGAGAGGTTGCTCTAGTGATTAATGCAAGCTTTAAAGGTCATAAATATGAAGTGAAGACCAAAAAAGTTATCGATAAAAATAGCCTAGCTCTGGCATATTTTGACAGTATTTCACAGGAAAATATTGAGGGAGCTTGTAAAGACGTAGATCGTTGTATTAGTTGCGGAACGTGTAGAGACTGCCGTCTGTGCAAAGACTCTTGTCCAGAGAAAGCCATTGCGAGAGTCCAGTTAGCGGCAGACACCAAGTTCGAGTACAAATCTGACCCCGAGAAGTGCATCGGTTGCAGTATTTGTGCAGCGGTTTGTCCTTGTGGTATTTGGAATATGTCAGTACAAAAGGCACTAATGCCTGCGGATATTAAGACCTCCTAAGAGGTTGACACAACCTATAGACAGGTTTAAAGTTACCAGATTACTATGAAAATAATTAAGCCAAACTATAAAGTAGATGAAACAATACAGACCATGGTGGGTATTGACTCGTATCTTGAGGGAACCATTAATACCGAAAGTTCACTGCGGTTCGAGGGTAATTTTACTGGTGAAATTAACTCACAGGGTGCTGTTTTTGTAGGGTATAAAAGCTTGGTTAAGGCTAAGATACACGCCCTGCGACTCATCGTAGCGGGAGAAGTTCAAGGCGATGTCGATGTTGTGGACAGTATCGATATTCTCAGCACAGGTAAGGTTACTGGAGATATCAGCGGAAAGAAGTTGTTAATCGACGAGGGAGCGGTTTTCCAAGGTAAGGTTAATATGGATATTATCGCTCCTGGAAAACTAGAAGAAGCCTAGTTTTGAGCTCAAAACTTATTTTATGTGCGAACCACTTAGGAAACCCTAAAGACATACCAAATAGAACTATAGAAGCGCTAAAAGAATGTGATATCGTCTTTTGTGAGGATACTAGAAGTTGCGCTCGACTTCTTTCTTCCCTAGAAATAGGCAAGCCACTTAAATCATATTTTAACTATAACGAACAAAAGCGTGTGGATGAGCTGCGAATCCAATTAAAAAAAGAGTCAGTCACCATTGCTTTAATAAGTGAAGCGGGAATGCCGCTTATTGCAGACCCAGGTTACCGAATAGTAAATCTCTTTCATGAATTAGGCTTACCCATTCAAGCTATTCCAGGCCCCAGTGCGTTTCTGGCTGTTTTGATTATGTCAGGGTTCCCGTTACAAAGCTTCTCCTTTGTGGGGTTTTGGCCAGACAAGAAGAGAAAACAAACCAGTATTTTTCGCGAGTTGCAGGAACTGGAGCGACCAATTGCATTTTATGAGTCACCGATGAGAATATTAAAAACATTGAAGGCCATAAGTCTGATAATTCCTAGGTGCCAAGTTTTTGTGGCTAAGGAGCTGACAAAGCCCTATGAGACTTATTGGAGAGGAAATATAGTCGAGGTTACGGCTCAGATCGAAAACTCAACGCTTAAGGGCGAGTTTTGTGTGGTGTTATATTATGGCGAGCGTGGTGAAGAAGAAGATTCGCCTCAAGTTCTTAGCCCCAAGGCCAGCAAATAGGCCTAACTACATAGCCCCACGGATATTTCTATTATAACTAAAGATGTCTAGGTTTAGGTAATTACTTGGATTAACCGGTTTATTTCCGTATCTAACTTCATAATGTAAATGTGGACCAGTACTGAGACCAGTGGAGCCAGTCAAGGCGATGAGCTGTCCTTTTTTTACTTCCTGTCCCGGTTTTACGAGAAATTTGGATAAGTGGGCATAGACGGTTCTAATGCCATTATGATGCTCGATGATGGTGGTGTTTCCATAGTTACCATCCCAAGCAGCAGCAATAACCGTCCCAGTGGCACTGGCGCGAATGGGGGCGCCTATCCAAGCAGGAATGTCGATTCCTGAGTGGAACTGAACAATGCCGAGAATGGGATGCATCCTGTAGCCAAACCCAGCGGCAATAGCGCCATATAAAGGCCAAATGGACGGAGTACGGTCAAAATCCCTTTTTAGCGTAACGATTGTAGCGTAGAGGTTGTCATAGCTTCTTTTTTGTGATTTCGCATAGGCTTCAAGATATTTTAAGTTGTATTTTACGTCGTTTAAGCCGACTTTTAGCGGGTCATCGCTCTTTAGAGTCTTTTTTTTTAGATCTACTGGAAAGTAGATATTGTTAGGTCTTAATCCTAGCAGTTTACGCAATTCTTGATCTTTGTCGCGCAGGCTACCAATAACCGTCTTAAGTTCCTCGGTTTTTAGGGTGTATTCATCAATTTTGCCTTGAACTTTTTTGTTTGTAGACTCCATTTGTGAGTACTTTACAGAAATATCAGCCATTCTAGCTGAATAAATAACGGATCCTGCAAGCACTAAAAGAAAGACAACCAACGTAACACCTATGGAGGAAATTACCCACTTTTGTAGATTGAACTCGATTGGCATTTTGCCGGATTTATGTGGTATTATTAAAAAAGTATATTTTCTTTTCATAGGTTCAACCTAAAAAAGCTATTTCTAGCAGTAAACGAATTTCCTATCATTATACCCTTTAGTATGCTTTTTAACAAAGGTTTTTATAAATATGTTAGCCCAAAGTGATAATGTCACCCCTGAGCAAAGTAGAAATGTCACTCTATGGTATAAAATAGACTTCTTTTAAAAAAGTAAAAAGGAGTAATACAGATGACAGGAGGAGTGACATTGAGTAACAAGGAAAAAGA
>CAIUUT010000076.1 GCA_903902445.1 uncultured Candidatus Marinamargulisbacteria bacterium | reverse complement strand
TTATAGCTTTTGCCTTCGTGGACGAGTGCAAGTCGATACCTGCGGACGATAGCATCTCTATCAAGCTGGATGTTGACTAGCCCATTCTTTGCAGATTTGCCAATTTCTGGTACAGGCTGGAGCAAGACGGTTTCATGCTTGTTAACGATAAGCTGGGAGGCTAAAATAACGTTTCCTTTTTTGCCAATGGCTTGCCCCAAGGTAATATCGTCAAGTTTATTATAACTCGTGTAAGAGTCAAAACTAATGTCAAAGGCAATAGTATTTGCTTGATTTTCTTGAAGAATTTCCAGTAAATCGCAGTATATCTTTCTAGGCCAGGGCCAGATATGATTTTTTTCGATAGAAAATTCATCGATAGCTAAAATAACAACAGGGTTATCTGTGACTTTGAGCTTATGTCCTAAAAAGTTTCGGTCATAGAACTTATTGTCCAAGGGGGAAAAGTTCCCAACTAAAAATAGAATATAGAAAAAAATGGAAATGAATAGGCTGGCGATAACTGGGTTTTTCATAGATTCATTAAGCTTTCTACGTTTATGGTGGTCTTTTGATTATCGAGAATGTGGTAGTCCTTAATCATTTTCTCTAACGGCCCTTTTTCCACGAAGGCAATGTATCCTCCAAAAAACATCATCGTAGCGCCCAATATTAGCCCTCGGCCGTCGGGTATGGCCAAGAGCAGTAACCCGTTTATTCCCATAGAGCCCCCATCGATTTTACTGGCCAACTTTTCTTCTCCAATTAAATCATGGAGCGCCTGTTTGGAAATGGTTTCAATTTGCTCGCGGCTGCTTGCTGTTGAGATTTCTTTTTTATAATTTTCAAAGCGATCCTCACGGGAGCTCCTGATTATCTTGTATTGATTTAGTAATCCATTGCCCAAATAGGACAGACCGGTAAGGCTGGCTCCTGGTGCGGTTTGGGTTAAGCCTAACGCAACGAGGGCAAGGCCAGAGCCATATTGTTTGTTAATGTTATCTTGTCCAATGTAGTCTTGGTAAATAGAAAGGATCTCGAAAAAGTCGGAAACGGAAATTTCTCTGTAATAGTTCAGCGGAGCGCTATATGTAAAGGAAAATAGTAGCGAAACAAAAAGGAGTTTCAACTGCTTATTATTTTTCAGATATTTCATGCTGTTCTAAATATATCTTATTTTTTAGCGCCTTGAAAGCAAATAGCACGCTTTTGTAAAAATAGTATTAAAGAACCCAACCCAATCAGCCTCTTAAGTGGACGATTGCTTTCAATAGGGGCATTATCATTTTGGGCGTGGTATAATTCCTGCATTATGCTTAAATTTATTTTAGGGACTATTGGCTTTGTGCTTGCTATCATTTTCTTTTGGCTTCTGCGACTAGCGTGGCTCTATCCCTTTACCCCCGATAAACTTTGGCTCACGGAAGTGCCTGTTAAATCCGATGCTGTTGTGGTGGTGTCGGGTGGCTGGTGTCGAGAGGAGTTCGGTCTAACCTTAGTAAAGCAAGGTTATGCTCCCCAGATGTTTATCAGTGGCATTAGAGACCAGGCTTTGGTTAGAAGGATTCGTACAACGTTGCGTCGCTATAATGGCTCTTCGCTTATAGTAGAACCCAACTCTACCTCCACCTTCTCGGATGCCCTCTATACGAAACGTCTGGCCCGAATTAATGGCTGGAAACGAATAATCTTAGTGACCTCTCCCACCCATAGTTTAAGAGCCCTTTGGATTTTTCGCAAAGTTCTACCGGAAGTGGACGTCCATGTAGTGACTGTCCCTGCAAGCATGGATGGCTTCGATGTAGCTAAAGCCAAACAGGCAGGGACGCAGCAAAACTATCTGTTTGTAAGTGAACAACGAAAATTTTTGGCTTATTATTTTCTGCATAGCTGGCGTTTTGACTACAGTAATTTTGAAGAGACACTAAAGTTAAACTCTGAAATTGAAAAGCTAAGGCCCCAAATTAGTGCCAAAGCTCGAAAAATTTATAAAATAATATCAATCTAAATCCCCTAATTTCAACTGAAATAATTTATGCAATATATTCAAGTTATCTTTTAGCGCTTCTATGCTATAATTTATTCATAAACTATAACAGGAGGAGATTATTATGGCAGAAACAGGATTAAGTAAACCAGTTAAATTGAAAGCGGATTTAGCGGCATTTTGTGGTGTTGCCGAATTACCAAGAGCAACAATAACACAAAAGTTGTGGGACTATATCAAGGCTAAGAAGCTTCAAGCAAAAACAGAAAATGGTAAAGCGGAAGGCGCCGGAAAGTTTATCGTTGCTGACGAAACTCTTTTAAAGCTTTTTAAAGTTACAAAAGTAACGAGCAAGTCTACAGGTAAAGTGACTGATTTTACAGCACTTAAAGTAGGACAAACTATCAACATGCTACAACTAGCTTCAGTTGTGGGCGCTAACCTAGCGTAAGAATTTTATTACAGGTTGCCGCTAGATATTCTTGCGGCAACCTGTATTTCTCCCAATAATTAAGTAGTTAAAATAAATAAAAATATCCTTAGTCTTTGGCATATAAGAGATGTTTAAAAATATCGTTTATATTTTTGGAGGTTGAAGACTATTTATCTTTGCAACTAATTCAGCGTTTTCTGTTGTTAGTTGCTCGAAATTTTTTCTCGTCATGGCGGCATAGAGTGCAAACCCTATATGTTGCTCCGTATCTTGAACGTAAGATAGTTGAGGGGAGTCAATTGGCTGTAAAACGCCAAATTCCATAATGGCAATTATTTTATTATTATACCTAATGGGCATGAAAATAAGTTGTCTAGGAATTGTAGTTGCTAAGGACGACTTAATTTTAAAGTAGTCCTTGGGTATATCGGAGATAATCAGTACTTTTTCCTCCACTACGCATCTACCAACAAAACCTTCTCCCGGTAAGAAGCGTAAGGGCGCTTGCCCCTGGGCATCAAAAATATGACCTTTGGAAAAAGTGAAGTATCCTTCCTCGTCTAGAATGTACAAAGAGCCGGTCTTTGCCTTGATGTACTTAACTATATGCTGAACACTTACTTCCGCGACGCTTAATTCGTTAGGTTCACATTTTTGCAGTAGCGAGGCAAGGTAAGCCAGGCCATTTCTTTTCCAAGAATTAAGATTATTTTCTTTATCTATGTGTCGCAAGGAGCTGGTCATGGCTATAAAGGCAGTAGCCAATTCGTCCTTTTCAGAGTTTTTCTCGAAGTCTTCGGAATAGTTGCCTTGGCTAATAATGTCAGCTTGTTTAATGGATTTATATAAATTATGGTGAATTTCTTGAATTGCCTGACCAAGTTTGTCATCGCTATTAAATTCTAGAGCATCTGCAGCCAAAACACCATTTGCTATGTTTTGACATATTTCAGTTTTCTTTGTTAGGGAACTGACCAATTTAGAGAAAACTAAATATAACTTCCCAAACTCATCATTAGTCTGTTTGGGCATGTCAATGTCGATGCTTCCTTTTGCAAGTTTTGCAATGCTAACCGTGAACGCTCCGATTGATTTATTGAAAATTATTATTAGATACATACCAAGGGCAATTATTATTAATACTTGCAGTATTGTAAAAAGAATAACAAAAAACTGAAAGGCGTCGAAGGTATAGGGGTGTATAAGCTTAAGCTTTCCTATAGACCATAATGTGAGGCTAGTGTTAATAGAAACAAAAAATAATGCAACTATAGCAGAAAGCGTTAGTTTGAGGGAATAATTGAATTTAACCTTAAACATTATTCGTTTCAATACTCACTATTTAATGCGACGTTCATTCTCATAATTTATTATTTTTCGATCTCAGTAAAAATCGTATAAGCTTTATAGGCGAAATTTTCATTATGCTTAAATAACGGAAAGGTCGACAATTTAACCCACACGTATAATTCTCTTTTAGGATTGTAAATTCCGATTATTTCATTTTCAACCGTTAGGCCAGATTTGATAGCTAGCAAGGACGGAAGGCTATCGCTCAGGAGGTCAGTATAATCATCCTTTAGCAACTTCTTGCCGCCTAAATTATCTAAAGTTTTGCCTTTAAGTTCATTCAGAGAAAATCCAAAAATATTCTCCGTTGCAGCGTTAGCGTAGAGGATTTCCCCTGATTCATCTTGCAAAAGAACTCCTTGTGAAAGATTTTGTATTAAAAGGGTGTGTTCTGTTTCTTGTTGTTTGGCACGAATCAAAGCTTCTTGATACTTATGTTCGTCATATTTTTCTTTGGAAACATTCTGTACAATTCCAATAAGGAGCTTAGGTTTTCCATCAGCTTGACGCGTAACGATTCCACCCTTATCGCGATACCAAAGATAGTGGCCACTTTTATGCTTAATTCTAAACTCAGAAAAGTAATTACCCTCTCCCTTCAAATGAATGCGCATTGCCTCCATGCTGGGCTCGTAGTCGTCTGGGTGCACGCGATTCATCCACCACTCATAACCTTCACCAATTTCCTCTTTCTCGAATCCGAGCATTTTGTATTTGCCCTCGCCAGTATGAACTTCATTTGTTTCATAATCCCATTCCCACCAAGACATTTCCCCAATTCTTAGAGCATTGTCTAGTCGAACATTCAGGTTGTCTGCAACCATTTGAATTTTTTTCTGATGCGTAACGTCAATAAACGAAACCAATACACCATCCATAACATTTTCCTTGGTTAAGTAAGGCACGCTGCGCATGAGATACCAATTTCCTTGGGAGTCAGCCACTTCTCGTTCAAAGGTTGTTTGCGTTGTTGCCACGCCTTCAATGTCGCGAAAAAAATCTGCATACAAAGAATCGAGCGAAAGGTGACGAAGAGATTGCCCCACTTCTGCACTAGTAATTTTTGTAATATTCGTAGCCACTTCATTTATTTTCCTAACAATCAAGTTTTTATCTAGAAATAGGTCGCCAATAAAGGTGTTACGGAGTAGGTTGTCGAAATCTGCGTTTAACTCGGTGAGCTCGTCTATTTTATGTACATGCTCCGAGTTGACTTTATAGAGCTCAGCGTTAACGGTTTGTATTTTTTCATTCGTGTTTTGCAATTCAAGATTTGTCGCAAAAAGCTCCTCATTCGTGGAAATTAGTTCTTCATTGCTGGTTTCGAGCTCCTCAAGGGTCTCTTGAAGTTGTGTTTGCTTAACGAGAAGTTCTTTTTCCAGCTCTTCAATGCGAGCCTGCAATCCTGAGTGATTGTTGTGCCCTGATTCACTTTCGTCTTGGTTGTTACACATTTGAAGTATTCTCCTTGTTTTTAGAACTTAGCTTATATTCGTGGCTATTACTTTCCCCAAAGCATTTTAGTAATGCAAAACATCAATAAATTATAGCCTGATATAATTTAGATAGTCAATAAAACCTGAGTTATTTTTATATTGTTTTCAGCCTGTAATTAAGGTATATTTAACTACTAGGAGATTATTAAGTAAATGCGTATTTTCTATAAAATATTAATCTATTTCTTTGCGTTAACCATCCTGCCCATTTGCTTAATGGCTGTTGTGTTCTTTTCTAAAATAGATTCTACGATTATGAAAGAATCTCGAAAAGCACTGGAGACGGTTACGGAATATAAGATTAGCTCAATTGAGTCGTTTCTGGAGGATTGCCGAACAGATCTAGCCAATCTCCAAAATAGCCAAGAAGTTAAGACGAAATTAATAATCTTGAACAATTATCGTTCGGATCGCTCTAGTCCAGTCTTTATGGACACCACAAGATCACTCGCTTATAGTCTTAAATCGCTACTTAGTGGCCATCAGCACCTTAAAACTATCATTCCTTACGATAAGCTGCGCTCTAACGATTTTTGGGATACCCACCAATACCTTAGTCTGGTTCTATTAGATAAAACAGGACGTATTGTTTTTTCCGATCCCGAAGATTCTAATCATAAGATCGGTCAATACTCTCACGTACTAAGTAAAGATGTTTTCGAAAATATTGCTATAAATGAAATATTTACGGAAACGTTAGTCTCCTCTGACAACGTAAAGAATGTTGTGCTTTTTGGGAAAGATATTAGAGATAATGATAATAATATTATTGGTGCCATTGTTGTTCATATAGACGTGGATAATATTCGCCATATTATTAACGATGTTGGCGAATTGGGTAGAACCAGCCAAGCCCTTATTATCGAAAATAAAGCAAACCATAGTTTTAATTACTTACCCCCCTTTAACCGAGATAGCGGTCGCATAATTACCAGTAATCTTATGGTTAAGGGGAAAATATATGAAGAGCTAAAAAGTGCTGAAAGCAGGAAAATGCGTGTCATAATCGCCAAGGATTATAAGGGGAGAAAAGTTTTAGCTTGTCTTGGTCATATTCCAAAAACAAATTGGGGCATAATAATCAAAGCGGATCTAGGCGAAATCAGAGCTCCCATTAATAGCTTGCAGTATTTCATCTTCTATATAGTTATTATGATACTCATTGTTGTAGTTATTTTTGGGTATATTTTGGCAAAACTAGTTTCCAAACCCATAATAACACTTTGTGAAGGGGCAAAGAAGTTACGCGAGGGTGACCTGCAATATGTGGTTGCAACAGACTCTCCAGATGAAATCGGGCAGCTTTCCAGAATAGTAGATGAAACTCGCGTAAAGTTGTTGGGATTATATAACGATATGGAAGAGGAAATCAGATCCAAGACCGCAGACTTATCCAAAGCTTTAACCGAGACGAAGGTGAAAAACAATCAGTTAACCGCAATTTCCGATGAACTTTTGCGCTCCAATTTAGAGTTGGATGACTTTGCGTACATTGCCTCCCACGACCTAAAAGAGCCATTGCGTTCCATAAGCAATTTTGCAACCTTTCTTCTGGAAGATAACAAGGATCAGCTCGATGAGGACGGTATCCGAAAGCTAAACGTCCTTATAAATCAAAGCGCTAGGTTGTCATCATTTCTAACGGCTTTGCTGGAGTACTCTAGGGCAGGTAGAGACAGAGTGGCCAAAGTAAATGTAAATATTAATAAAGTGCTAGAAATTGTGAAGCAGGACCTAGACTATTTGGTTCATTCTGACCCCAGCGTTACGGTTCAAATTGTCTCGGAGACAGCGCTTCCTATAGTAAAAACAGATCCAGAGTTTATTAAAGAAATATTAATGAACCTTGTTGTTAACGGCATAAAGTATAACAGTGGTAAAGAAAAAGTAGTTGCTATTGGGTTTTTAGCCGAGTATGCCACCCTGCAGAATGTTTTTTATGTTAAAGATAATGGAATCGGCATTGAAGAGAGGCATTTCGAAGAGATCTTTAAGATTTTTAGACGGATTCATGGCCGAGATAAATATGGTGGTGGAACTGGTGCTGGATTAACGATTGTGAAAAAAAAGATAGAGGCCATGGGTGGGAAAATCTGGCTTGAATCAGGCTATGGTGTGGGTACGGTTTTTTATTTTACAATAGGAGGAAATGAATATGAGACTAAATAGCAGCCAACTTATTTTAATTGTGGAGGACAGTGATGAAGATTACGAAGCAACTATTCGTGCTTTTAGTAAATCAAGTCTGCGTAATCCCGTTTTCCGTTGCGCAGATGGCAACGATGCTTTGGATTATGTGTTTTCAAGAGGGAATTACACGGATAAAGAAAAATTTCCACGACCAGGCATAATTTTACTTGATCTGAATCTTCCAGTTACCAATGGGCGCGAAGTGCTTAAGCATATCAAAAAAGACCCAGCTACTAAAAAAATACCAGTTATCGTATTAACAACCTCTGACGACAAGGTAGATATTATGCAGTGCTACGATGAGGGTGCAAACAGTTACATTCATAAACCAGTAGATCTCATCCGCTTTATGGAGGCAATTGAGAGACTAAGAGAATATTGGTTTGAGATTGTTATTCTCCCCAAAGAATAAGGGCTAAACAGTGGCTTGGTTAATTGTTTTAATAGATGATAGCCCCGAGGATCTTTATGCCATTGAGCGGCTCCTCAGCAAGAAATCTGAAGAGTATATCTTAAAGGGTTTCTCTGAAGTTTCAGCGGCCATCAATTATATTTACTCAAATCCGGTTGATTGCATCGTTGTAGACTACAACTTGCCTGGATATAACACTCTGGAACTCGTAAGTGCATATCAGCTAAATGTGGAGTCCCCGGCGCCGGTTATTATTTTAACGGGTCAAGGAAATGAAGAACTAGCGGCTAGTGCTCTAAAAATGGGGGTTTCGGATTACTTAGTAAAAACTTCCCTTAGCTTAGATGCCCTCACCAAGAGTATCCTGTACGTTATAGAAAAAAGGAAGAATCAGGTTAATGAAAATGCCTACAAAGAGTTCCTGAAAGTCCTACTCAATACTGTGCCTGATCCGCTTTATTACTTAGACAAAGAGGGCCATTACTTAGGGTGCAATAAAGCCTATGAAGAGTTTATTGGAATTGCGATTGGTGACATTGTGGGCAAGACAATCTTTGATATATACCCAGAAGAATTAGCTCGGTTTTTCCATAATAAAGATCAGGAATTACACCAGAATCCAGGAACGCAAATTTACGAATGTGTTGTTCGAAAAGGTGAAGAGGAGCGATATGTTCTGAACAAAAAAGCCACGTTTAATGATTCTAAAGGACAAGTTGCGGGTATCATTGGGACCATAGATGATATAACCGAAATGAAAATGCAAGAGATAAATCTAACGGTAAAATCTTATTTTGATTCTCTTACGCAAATCCATAATCGACGTTGGTTCGATGAGAAAATTGCCTCTATCTGGTATAACTGTATGCGTGCTAATGCCCCCATGTCATTAATTATGATAGATATCGATCACTTTAAATTATATAACGACTCTCATGGCCACCAAGAGGGAGACCGGTGCTTAACCTTGGTAGCGCAGACACTGAAAAATAGTTTGGGGCGTTCGTCAGATTACATAGTTCGTTATGGCGGAGAAGAGTTTATGGTAGTGCTTGGATATACAAATGGTGTCGGAGCCATGCATATTGCGGAGAAAATGCTGAAGGATATTCGGGGACTTGCCCTGCCGCACAAGGGGTTAGAAGGTGATGCAACCGTAGCCATCAGTCTTGGAATTATAACTTGCAATCGTGCGGATGTGCCTTTGACCGATTACATTAAGCATGTAGATGACGCTTTGTACAAGGCAAAGAGCACAGGACGAAACAAGGCTATTGCCTATGAGGATATCCAGAACTAGCCGCCTAGAAAATTTTTATCCACGAATTAGCCCTAATTCCAAACATAATATTATATTAGCGATTATTAACATGTTTAAGATTTATTATTTGGGGCATAGATAATGTAACGGCAATATATAATGGCTAAAATTTGTTAAAGTATTGGGAGTTGAAATGGAAGAATCGTTAAATCAGCAAAAAAGGCAGCATTATCGTATACAATATCCTTTAAGTGTTTGCCCAAAACTTAAGCTTGGTGACTGTTTCTATGACATTCTTGATTTGTCGGAGAAAGGAATTAGGGTTAACATAGGCGCGCAAGCACTAAAGATTCCGAGAGAAATTACGGCCAAACTCATTATTCATGGGCGAAAAGATCAGATTATTAAGGGAAGGGTGCATGTTGATGGCAATTTAAATATTTCATTCATAATGGGAGCCAATAGCATATTGCTAGAACTTCCAGCATCAACGGTAAAAGTGGACATATTTAATAAAGTAGTAGTAGCGCGATATGAGAATAATCAACTTACCTTCAATGAGCCGTGGCATCAACTATTTAAACATCTGCCAGAGTTCCCAGTTGAAGTGCATTTTCATGATGGAACCAAGGTGCTGCAAGTAGGAAAAACGTATCGACTTGATGAGCAAATTGTCGTTATTTCCTTTAATACGGGGATCCCTTTTTCCCAAATAGTTAAGGAGCAATTGTATATTGCAAAAAATTTTGCTGGTTGGTTTCAAGAACATCCTTAATTGAAGACTTGTTTAATTGTTTATAAGTATAGATTCTAAATTATACTAAGCGTTTAATCTCTGGGGGAGGTCATATTTGTCAGCATCACAAAGTGTTACTAAGCTAAAAATGAACAGAGAAATTTCTACCCAGCAAAGCCTCGATAGGTTACAAGTAGATAATGAGAAATTGCATAAAAATCTAAATTCTACGACAAGTAGTAAAAATAAATATACGGGTCAATTGTACACAATAATTTCTGCAACTGGCTTAATTTCGTCCTCTTTAGATATTGATGAAATTAAAAAGAGGACTTTGGAAGCCGCTATTTTATTGGTTGATTCAGAAACCGCTAGCATTTTGTTTGTAGATGAGCAAAACGGTGGGCTTTTCTTTGATACAGCTTTAGGCGAAAGCGGAAAGGCTGTAAAAAGAATCCACATTGCAAAGGGTGAAGGTTTGGCTGGCTGGGTGGCTGAGAGCGGCAAGGGAGTTGTTGTTAATGATCCGGAAAATGATGCTCGGTTTTCCCGAATAGCCGATATTGCCACCAATTTTGTTACGAGGAACATTGTTGCCCTTCCTGTTTTCGCAAAAGGAAAACTAATAGGGGTGTTGGAAGTATTAAACAAGCACAAGGGGCTATTTACTGAAGATGACGAAATGTTGCTTTCTGCCTTAGCCAACCAAATTGGTATTGCCGTAGATAATGCCAAGCTATTTTCTGAAATTAAACGAACTTTTGACGGTATTGTGGAGATGATGGCAGAGTCAATAGAAAAACGGGATATCTACACCGGCGGACATGTGCAGCGCGTTACGAGATATAGCTTAATTATTGGTGATCGACTAGGCCTTTCTTCCTATGAACTTAAGAGATTAAGCCTTGCCGCTACACTACATGATATAGGGAAAATAGGTATTCGCGATAGTGTCCTGCTTAAAATAGAGCCGTTAGACAGTGTAGAGTATTTGGAAATATGCAGGCATCCTGTTATTGGGGAGGCGCTAATTCGCCATATTCCTTCCTTGTCGGATATAGCTCCAGCGGTTAGAGGGCATCACGAACGCTATGATGGCAAGGGCTATCCAGATGGACTGTTGGGCAAAGAAATCGATATTTTGGCTAGGATAATCGCCGTAGCAGATTCGTTTGATGCACTTACTTCCAGACGTCCATATCGAGAACAGCAAACATTAGAGTATGCCGTAAATGAAATAAGAGATAATGCGGGGAAACAATTTGACGAGAAAATCGTATCAATTTTTTTGCAGGCGGTAGAAGAAGGCCAGATCGCTCTATAGAAAATTCAAGTTCTTAAATCTTTAAAGGAGAGTCTAGAAAGGACATAGCAAGCCTTTGTGTTGTAGTTAGGCTGCACACTGTTTCTATGAAAATCTTGTCGATGAGAAGTGGGTCTATAAACTCGAAGCCCGCTTCATGCTTGGGGACGAGGTCATTTTCTTTTGTCCACTTGCAAACAATGTCTAATAATATCGCCGTTCTATTGAAGTATTTGAAGGGTAGCTCGATGTCGGCGCTAAACGTGTCGCCTACTTGATATTTTTTGTCAGATTTAATTCGAATTCCTGTTTGGCTTAAATCTGCAATATGGCCTAATACCGACTTGTCTTCAACATTGATTACTTTACAGCGAATGCCTAAAATATCATCCTGTGGATACCGAGTGCTCGCTCTTTTTTCTGCCTCTTTTTCAAGTTCTCTATCATTCATGAGAATAAGTATAACATATTGTCTTCCCGTTTCAAGGAGATGCGCGATATCGTTAGGTTTACTTGCGAATATTCAAATAATTTTAGATAATAAGGAGACATATGATTACGATGTCTAACATTAATGAAGGCGATCAGCTTGGTGCTCAAATGGGGCAATTTGCGATGCTCTCTTTTATTGCTGAAGAAAATAAACAAGAGCTAGTATTTACTAATAAACAGTTAAAAGAGGGAAGAGGCTTGAAGTTTTTAGAGCCATTTCAAATTAATTGTAAAGTAATCGCTGATAAGGATTTTACGGATAAAAACACCTTTATTAATAAATATATATTTGCTGAAAAGTTCTTTTATACAATTAGGCCTCAAAAAGGCAATGACCTAGATGCTAGACTTCTGAACTTATCTCCAAAAAGAAATTATAATATTCTTGGTCCTTTTGGTTTGTACAAGCAGTATTCATCTTTAAATCTATATAGCATTTTCAGTTTTAAAGAGGAAATAGCCTTTAAAGCTAAGTCTAATATTGCTAGAATAAAACAGCAAACAGCAAACAGCAAACAGCAAACAGCAAACAGCAAACAGCTAGTCTCCATTCACTATAGGCGTACAGATTATTTAGCACTAGCTTCTCTAAATTTGGATGACGCCTACTATCTAAAAGCTTTAGAGTTATTTCCTTCGTGCCACTATAAACTATGTGTATTTTCAGATGATATAGATTATTGCAAGAGGATTAAGTATTTAGAACGATATGAGTCCTTTTTTAGTGAAGATAACGAGGCTGCTGTCGATATGTGCATGATGACGCTTTGCGACCATAATATTATTGCCAACAGTTCCTTTAGCATGTGGGGCGCTATATTAAACCAAAATTTAGATAAGAAAGTGATTTGTCCTAAGCAGTATATCGGAGAGCGGGATCAAGAATATTCCTACATCAACGGCAATTATTATCCACAAGACTGGATTGCTCTAGATTTACATGAACTCAAAGCGTGAGACTTTTTCAATTTTAAACGCACGTCCACAATCTTTGGGTATTCTTCAAAGAAAGTTCTACTTTGACAAGCAACACCGAAATCTTGATAAATGCCACAAGGTACAGTTTTCTGAAGATTATACTTCTCGGAAAAGAATATAGTCTCTTAAGAGGGTCAAGGGAGAAGGAATGTGTTGGCCTGCCGAGCCGTAGCAAGCTTATTGTCTGTCCTCAATAAATTTTCGGCGCGACAGCCTTCGCTACGCTATTGACTTTGTTCATCGCCAAGCGAAGGCTGGTCGGAGTGGCGGGATTTGAACCCACGACCCCTTGCACCCCAAGCAAGTACGCTACCGGACTGCGCTACACCCCGACTCGCGCTCATTATAGCATAGAGAATATTATTTATCACATAGGTGGATTAGGTGAATTTAACGAAATTCAAGAATATCCGACGAAATATTTTAATTCTGAGAAAATTTAGGCTATAATAGCGGCTATGATTAGATATTTAACGGCAGGAGAGTCTCACGGCAAAGGATTGGCGGTCATCATTGAAGGTGTGCCAGCTGGTCTGGAAATTACCGAAGAAGAGATAATGGTGGATTTAAAGCGCCGTAAGCTTGGCTATGGGCGTGGTGGCCGACAAAAAATAGAAACAGACCAAATTGAAGTGCTGTCTGGCATCAGGTTTGGAAAAACAATGGCCAGCCCCATAGCGCTAATCGTTATAAACAAAGACTTTGCCAATTGGGAGGCAAAAATGTCTTCCTTTAATGAGCGTCCAGAGGGCTGTGAGCCAATCACGGTGCCTCGTCCAGGTCATGCCGATTTTGCCGGGTTTAATAAATATAAATTTGACGACATCCGCAATATTTTAGAACGCTCCAGCGCTCGTGAAACAACAATGCGCGTGGCCGTAGGCGGTTTTGCCAAAAAGATCTTAAAAACTTTAGGAGTAGAAATAGCCAGCTACGTCGATGGAGTAGGAAGTGTTTCTTTGGCAAGAAACGAGATAGGCATCGAGGAGATTAGGAAAAATACCACCAGCCAACTAGCCACTCTAAATTCCAATACCGAAAATGAGATGATGGCCGATATAGATAAGGCCGTTAAACAAGGGGTTTCTTTAGGGGGAACCTTTACCGTGGTTGTGGAGGGGCTTCCCATAGGGCTTGGCAGTTATGTACAGTGGGACAGAAAATTAGATGCCATACTGGCCAAAGCGGTGATGTCCATTCAAGCTATAAAAGGCGTAGAGTTTGGCTTAGGCTTTGAAGTGGCAAAATTAACGGGCGATAAGGCCCACGATGAGTTCCAGCTAGAGAACAATAACATTACTCGAAAAACCAATAATGCAGGCGGCGTGGAGGGTGGAATGTCTAACGGACAGCCGCTAATTATTCGAGCCGCCATGAAGCCAATTCCCACAATGCGAACCGTTCTTAAATCGGTAGACTTAGTCACGCTGGAAGAGAAAGATTCCTTTTTCGAAAGAGCCGATGTCTGTGCCGTGCCCGCTGCGGCAGTAGTTGCCGAAAGCGTAGTGGCGCTAGAGCTAGTAAACGCCATCTTAGAGAAATTTGGTGGGGACAGCATGGCAGAGCTAATTTCCCGCGTAAATCCAAAATAAAAGAATATTTAATCGCTTTTTCGCTGGTCTTAAAAAGAATAAGAGGAAAAACTATCAAATAATGATAAAATACCCATTGGCTGATCCAGCAGTCGCTCGTCTTCGTCAAGACTTGGGCGCAGTGAATATTTCTCTGTTGTAGCAACAGAGAGGTTTTTTTGCGACGAAGCCTTGGCGAAGTCGGGAGGAAAGTCCGAGCTTCATAGAGCGCTGTAATGGGTAACACCCATCCATCCTTCGGGGTGAGGACTAGGGCAACAGAAAGAATGTACAGGTCATGCTGTAGTGAAATCAGGTAACCTCTACAGGAAGCAAGGCCAAATAGGAGGAGAGGTTGGTTTACCAACCGCGATGCGGCTCGTATCGTTTGAATTCTCGGGTAGACCGCTAGAGGTGCACAGTAATGTGCATCCCAGATAAATGACTGCTAATACAGAACTCGGCTTATTGGATCAGCCAAATATTAATATTGAGAGCGCTTTATCTTTTTGACTAAGCGCTTGTATGCATAATGTTCTCTCCCCTGTGGTTCTCTGTGAGAGGATAGTGGGCGTCGATGATTTTGCAAAAAAAGTAATGAATAAAGAATCAAATATGGATTTTAATAAAGAAATTAATTTACTAAAAACACGCAGCCTCTATCGCCACCGAAAAGTAGTAGAAGAAACAGAGTGTTTTCCCGAAATCTTAATTAATGGCCAGCGCAAGATTAGTTTTGCGAGCAATAATTATCTAAATCTTGGTGACGTGATTCGCTCAAGTCTTGACTTGTCTTTAACAAAATCGATTATACAGCAATCCAGCCCTTTAATTACCGGCTATACAGCTAGCCATGCTAAGCTGGAGGAGGCGTTGGCAGCCTTAAAAGGGCAAGAAGCCACCATTCTTTTTAGTAATGGCTTCGTTGCTAATCTGGCGTTACTGACAACAATAGTGGGCCCCAAGGACTTGGTAGTGCTCGACAAGCTCAATCACGCTTCAATTATGGAGGTAACAAAATATAAAGATATAAACTTCCGCATTTTTCCCCATAAAAACTATTCTTATCTGGGAAAAATTCTGCGTGAGCAAAAGGCAAAGTTCGAGAATATATTTATCGTTTCGGATACCCTTTTCTCAATGGAGGGTGATACGCCAGATTTTAAGAAGTTGCGTGCTTTAGCTCAGGAACATAAAGCCTACCTTATTTTGGATGATGCGCACGCCACTGGCGTCTACGGCATAAAGGGAGCGGGATTAGCCACGAAGGGTTGTTTAAAAGACTACAATAAGCTCATTGTTACAGGCTCTCTTTCCAAAGCGTTGCAGTCTTATGGAGGATTTGTTTGTGCCAGCAGGGATATCGTTGAGTATCTGGTGAATAAGGCCAAGCCTTACATTTATAACACGGCGTTACCCCAAATTCATGTCGAGTCATGTTTGCTTGCCTTGGAGCATATTGAGCAGGCTCAGGTGAGGCTTTGGAAAAATATTGTGTATTTTGTGACGTCGATGAAATCGGTGTGCAAGGCTTCCTATTCACCAATTATCCCAATTTATATGGAGAGCAACGAACACGTTTTAGCCGCTAGTGAAAAGCTCTCCGTGGAGGGGGTTTTTGTTCCGGCTATTCGCTACCCAACCGTTCCCAAAAATACAGCGTTACTGAGAATATCACTTTCCGCAGGCCACACAAAAGCTCAGCTGGATAAATTGGTCTACTTACTTAGCGCTCATCAAATTGGCTTAAATCACTCTTAATATATATTTGCCTTTACTAAGGCTAAGCATCAGTTTAAAATACAATCCAATGATAAGATTTCTTATAATCCTCATAATTGCAACTCAAGCGCTTTGGGCGTCAACGCTTGACGACCTCTCCTACCACGACCCCAAGCTAAACTGTGTTATCACGGGCTTGGTAAGTTGGAATATAGAGTTACTCACCAATAATTACAAAGTGGTTTTTTCACCCTTTAATCAAAATAATGAAGTGTTTTTAGGCCTTACTACTTATGTAGCGGCTGAGGTTATATCCGCTAATGGTATCTATCTTATTCGGGCCGCTTCCCATTGGGATGGAATGAAAATTCTAGGTGTGAAAGAGGGAGATGTAACCTCCAATGAGAAGATAAATGTGGATGAGCGACTCAGTACCCTGTATATGCGCTCTGAAATTGATGTTAGTGCGGATGTCGTGGATGAGTATGTAGCAGAAGACATCTATATAAAAAATAATGTTGCCTATATTGTTACAGCTAGAGCCCAAGGTGAGAAATGGTTTCAATATAAGACGGACATAAGAAATATTATGAAAAGTTTCTATTTAATAAAGGTGGATAATGGACAAAGCTTATAATCACTCAAACTTAGAAGATAAATGGTACAAAGAATGGGAAGAAAAGGGGTATTTTACGCCTCGAGGAAATGGAGAGCCTTTTTCCATGGTTATTCCTCCACCCAACGTTACAGGGGCCCTACACATGGGGCATGCCTTAAATAATACCTTGCAGGATATCGTAGCGCGTTACTACAGACTCTTGGGCAGAAAAGTCCTATGGGTTCCAGGTACCGACCATGCTGGAATTGCCACTCAAAATGTTGTGGAAAAGCAGCTTTTTAAAGAAAACAGCAACAGAGAAGCGTTGGGCCGAGAGAAGTTTGTGCAGCGAGTTTGGGAATGGAAAGAGCAATATGGCAACACCATTACGAACCAGTTGCGAAAGCTAGGTGCCTCTTGCGATTGGAGCCACGAGCGTTTTACCATGGATGAGGGATGCAGTGAGGCTGTAAAAGAAAATTTTGTGCGGCTGTACAACGATAAATTGCTATATAGAGATGTTTATATAATAAATTGGTGTCCTCGATGTCATACCGCACTGTCCGATATCGAAGTAGAGCATGAAGACAAAGAAGGCTTTTTGTGGCATATCCGCTATCCCGTTGTGGGTGGGAATAATGAGTATATTATCGTGGCTACTACCCGTCCCGAAACGATGTTTGGCGACAGCGCTGTTGCGGTAAACCCCGAAGATGCGCGCTATAAGAAGTATATTGGAAGAATGTTATCCTTACCGTTTACAGGAAGAGAAATTCCCGTAATAGCCGATAATCATGTAGATAAAGATTTCGGTACCGGAGCCGTAAAGGTTACTCCAGCTCACGATCCCAACGATTTTCAAATTGGATTGCGCCACAAGCTAGAGTCCATAATTGTCATGGACGGTAGTGCCAGCATGAACGAAAATGCACCACTCAAGTACCAAGGTTTAGATCGCTATACCTGTCGAGAGAAGTTAATTGTGGATTTAGAAACCGAGGGTTTCTTGGAAAAAACACAAAAGCATGATAATTCTGTTGGCCATTGTTATCGCTGTCACACCGTTATCGAGCCGTATCTATCCAAACAATGGTTTATAAATATGGAGAAACTGGCTAGCGCTCCTATAGAGTCGGTAGAAAATGGGGATATAAAGTTTATTCCCGATCGTTGGAAGAAGCTATACTTTGACTGGATGAATAACATTCGTCCGTGGTGTATTTCCCGCCAGATTTGGTGGGGACATCGTATTCCTGTTTGGTACTGTGAGGATTGTCAGGCAGAGATTGTTTCCAAGGTGGACGTAAAGAGCTGCCCAAAATGTAGCAGTCACAAGGTTGTTCAGGATGAAGATGTTCTGGATACTTGGTTCTCCTCGGCACTCTGGCCCTTTTCTACGCTAGGCTGGCCTGAAGAAACTCAGGAACTAAAGGGTTTCTACCCCACAAACATTCTTATTACTGGTTATGACATCATTACCTTTTGGGTATCAAGAATGATTACTATGGGCTTATATAACATGCAGCAGATTCCCTTTAAAGATGTTTTTATCCACGGCTTAGTTCGAGATGCGCAGGGCAGAAAAATGAGTAAGTCACTGGGAAATGTTGTAGACCCACTAAAAATAATAGAAGAAAAAGGCGCCGATGTTTTGCGCTATACCATGGCCTCTTTAGTGACCTCAGGGGGGCAAGACATAAAGTTAACCGACGAGCGTTTAGTTACCAGTCGTAATTTTGTAAATAAACTCTGGAATGTTTCTCGCTATATCCTAATGCAAGAGCAAGTCGCTACTGGCGAATTGGGGGCTACGCAGGTAGACAAATGGATAATCGCTAGGTTGAATGCAGTGTTGCAAGAAATAGATGTCTATTACCAAAACTATGATTTCAATTTTGCCATAGAAAGACTGTATGAGTTTGTTTGGGGCGAATTTTGTGACTGGTATATTGAAATGACCAAGCTACATAAAGAGGCCTCTGCACCAACATTAATTTATGTTTTGAATAATATTCTAAAGATATTGCATCCCGTTATTCCCTTTATTACTGAGGAAATTTGGCAAATGATGAAGAGCCATCCGCTATTTCCAGCAATAGACAAAGCATGCCCATCAATTATGGTCAGTAGTTGGCCAACCTCCACTGATATAGGTGATAATGCCTTAATCCCAGAGTTTAAGTTGGTTCAAGAGATAATTAAAGCGGTCAGAAATATTAAGCTTGAAATGAACATCCCTCTCGATAAAAAGGGAGCATTAATTATTAAGGGTAAAGAAGTTGTTATAAAACCATATATTCCGTACATGTTGTTTTTAGGCAGGCTAGAAGCGGTAAGTTTTGCCCCCGAAGCACCTAAGGAAAAATATTCCTATGCCATTGTCGAAGATGTGGAGATTTTCCTTCCCTTAGAGGGACTCATAGATATAGAAAAGGAAAAAGAAAGACTTAGCAAGGAAAAGCATAAGCTCAGTCAAGACATTGCGCTCATTAGTGCTAAGCTTGCAAATACTGGATTTGTGGCCAAAGCACCACCGGTCGTTGTAGAAAAAGAAAAACAGACCATTAAAGAGAAAGAAATCCAGCTAGCCTTAATTAATGAGAAGTTGTCAAAGTATTAGGTTGCTAAATGAATCATTTTGCTAAAAATGAACGACATTTTTACTAAACTTTCTACCCTAGCTGTTCATAAAAAAATTCATTACTCACTAGAGAATGTAAAAGAAGCTTTGCAGCTCCTAGGTAATCCTCAAAAAGGTTTAAAAATAGTCCATGTAGCGGGTACAAATGGTAAAGGTACCACCTGCGACTTCATTGCCCAATTTTTAGAAATATTGGGCTACAAAGTTGGCGTATACTCTTCGCCACACTTAGTTTCCTATACAGAGAGAATTAAAATTAATGGGCAGGAAATATCGCAAACAAAAATGGATGAACTATTTACTCACATCCAAATAATATGTGGCAATGTGCCGCTAACAGAATTCGAGATATTAACGATAATGGCTTTTCTATACAGCCAGGAAGAAAAGGTAGATTATCTTGTTTTGGAGACAGGTTTGGGTGGAAGATTGGATGCCACAAATGTTGTTTTCCCCGTAATAACGGTGATCACAACCATTGCAATGGACCATATGGATTATCTTGGAAATTCCCTTGAGCAAATCGCCAAGGAGAAAATCGGAATAGTAAAATCAAACGTCCCCTTGGTTATGTTTTTGCCAGATAAAAATGTGCGAAAAATGGTTCGTGAGAGGGCCTCCCAGAGTGGCTCGAAAGTAGTGTTTATTAAGTCGCGTTGCTCAAGCTATTTGCTTCGTAACAGGGCGCTGGCAAGAAAAGTCGTAACAATAATGTTTCCACTTCAAATGGATGAAATTAGACGGTTTTCAGGAACAGTTAAAACAAGAGTCGCAGGTAGAATGCAGATGGTCTCAAAAGAGCCATTAGTCTTTCTGGATAGTGCTCATAACCATGAAGGGGTAACCAGTTTAACGCAAATAATAGCAAGTAGATATGGAAGGGTAAATGTGTTGTATGCCGCTACTAGGAGACCTGATATAGAGGAAATAGTAGCAAAATTGCAAGGGGTTTCAAATCAGCTATATATAGCAGAATTTGATCATCCAAGAAGCTATCGAGTTGAGGAGTTTAAGTCTATTTTAGGTGATAAAAACGTCCAATATATACCCTATAATTCTTTAAGGTCATTTATAGAAGAATATAAAAATGAGAGTTCTGAAATTTTATTTATTACTGGCTCAATATATTTTCTTGGGGAAGTAATGAAGCTACTAAAGTTGATGGATTTATAGTAATAATCCGTAACGAAGTCCTCTGTCGCTAACCACAAAGCTATGGAGTTGGAAAAAGTTAAGAAGTTCGATGATCTGTAGAGTTCCAGCCAAAATTATATCTGCTCGTTTAGACTCTAAATTGTATTTTTCTTTGACTTGGAGAGCGCTTAAATTTTGGATAACCGCTGCAAAGGATTGGGCAAACTCCAGGCTTACTTCTGAGCCGTGGATTAGGTTGCTGTCAAAGGATTCAAGACCTAGCATCAGTTTAGCAAGTGTGGCTCCTGTGCCACCGATAATGATGGCTTGGTCGGGTTTTTTTTCAGCTATTGTCGATACATGGGAAGTTAATGCTTGTTTAAAGTAGTTGTTAAAACTTAGTATTTCTGAAGAGATGGGCGGATTATTGTGAAAAAATTTCTCATATAAACGAACCACGCCAATGTCGAGGCTTTGTACGGTTTCAGTTGCACGACTCTCTGCGCCAAAGTGATGCACAAATTCTATGCTGCCCCCACCTTGGTCTATAAAGACGGAGTTGTCGCTAATCCCAGGAAGGAAGAAATTAACAGCTTTAGCGATTATTTTGGCTTCTTCTTGTCCCGATATAATCTGCATGTTTAAGCCCAAGCCGTTGACTTTGTCTGTAAATTCTTGGGCATTAATAGCATCGCGAAGGGCTGAGGTGGCTACAAAGTTATAGTCAGAAACGCCGAGGATATCAAAATGAGACCTTATGTCTTGCAGCGCCTCAATAGCCCTAGCCATCGAGATTGCTTGAATATTTTTTGTTTCATTCAGCTTTTCGCCCATACGGCACAAGTAAGCTTTTTCAAAAACAATATCAAGACTCTTGTCCGAGTTTAGTTTTGCCACCAGTGCTCTTAAAGAATTTGTACCTAAGTCGATAGCTGCTTTATACATGGTTGGATATTATGCTATTGAATAATATTTCTGTAAATCAGGACAACATTTCCCCTACAACAAGGATTTTGGTATAATGCTCGTTAATGACTGTAATTTAAGGAGTTTGCCAATGAAAGCTAAAGAATTAAAAGAAAAACTTGAAAATAAAACAAAAAGCGCTTGGGAGAATAGTACGGTTGAAAAAAAAGAGCTAGAGAAGTTCGCCAAGGAATATATCGATTTTCTTTCTCGCAACAAGACTGAGAGAGAAGCAGTAAGTGCTATAAGAGAAATAGCTCTTGCCAATGGCTACACGCAAGAGGTGGGTAGTAAGTTTTTTGTCGAAAATCACGGAAAGAATATAGCCCTTGTTAGCATTGGGGAAAATGACATTAGTAAGGGTGTTAAATTAATTGTTTCTCATATCGATAGCCCTCGCTTAGACTTGAAGCAAAATCCGCTTTATGAAGATACCGAGCTGGCTTTTCTTAAGACCCATTATTATGGTGGGATAAAAAAATATCAGTGGGTAACGAGACCTTTGGCTTTGCATGGAGTGGTGATAACAAAAAATGGGCAAAAGCTGGAAATATCCATCGGTGAAAAGGATGATGAGCCAATTTTTATGATTTTAGATTTACTTCCTCATTTATCTCACAAAAAGCAAGATGATAAGAAAATTGGAGAGGCAATTTGCGGTGAGAAGTTAAATGTCTTAATCGGCAGTATCCCTTACGAAACTTCGGAAGAGTTAAAGGATAAGGTCAAGTTAAATATTTTAAATATACTGTACAAGAAATATAAAATTATTGAAAAAGATTTTCAGTCCGCGGAGTTGGAAGTAGTTCCAGCAGGAAAAGCCAGAGAAGTGGGCTTCGATAGATCAATTATTGCTGGTTACGGTCAGGATGATAGAGTTTGTGCCTTTACGTCGCTTAAGGCTTTGCTGGATGCTAAACCAGATAAAAACACATATGTGGTGTTGTTTTCTGACAAAGAGGAGATCGGCTCAGATGGTAATACGGGCGCTAAAAGCTTGTTCCTAAAACAAATCATCAAGCAAATCCTTGTGAATAAGAAAGTTAAGCCAGACATGATTACTATTGAGGAGTGCTTGTTTAACAGTCAGGCGGTATCGGCAGACGTCAATGGTGCGGTTGACCCAGACTGGAAAGAGGTGCACGAAGAGCGAAATGCAGCCAAAATGGGCCATGGAGTTTGTATGACTAAGTTTACTGGCGCTAGAGGAAAGTCTGGTGCTTCAGATGCTAATGCAGAGTATATCGGAAAACTAAGAAATATATTAGATGATGCGCAAGTAAGTTGGCAAACCGGAGAGTTAGGGAAAGTTGATGAAGGTGGTGGCGGTACTATCGCCAAATACTTAGCCTACTATGGAATGGATGTCGTGGATATGGGGCCAGCCATACTTTCGATGCATGCACCGGTTGAGGTAGCCTCTAAAATCGATGTTTATATGACCTATAAAGCATACAAGGCTTTTCTTGAGAAAGCTTAGTAGCAAGAGTTGCAATATATTATTTGAATTATAACTATAAGCTGGTTGTAGCTTTTTTAAACTGTTTATAGAAATTCTTATCAAAATCAATGTCGGAATTAAAGCGCGCAAGGTGTTGATTATCCATATGTTGCAGTGAGTTGTTAAAGGTTAGATCTTCTAGGGTTTGAGTGTGAGATAAAACATGACTTTCTAACCAATCAGTATTCATAATTTCCGAGACCTCCCTCTAACGCTTATATTCTTAGTATGCCCTAAAGATTTAGAGGTAAACATTAAAAAATATCGATAGAATAGTTTTTAAACAAGGTTTACGTATTGCCAAGGTAGGTTTACTATATTATTTAGAAAATCTGTTCGGGTGTTGGGGAAAATTTTAATGAATGTTTTTATAAAAGATATTGAGTTAGCTTTTACTTATTTGTTTAGTTCTCCTAAAATATTAGTTGTTTTAATCCCTCTTTACTTTATGGCTTTTCCTATTATCAATAAATTCCAGATTGTTCCCTCTAAACTTCAGACCATGATGGAAATGGTCTATGAGTTTTTAGAGCAACAATTTAAAATATTGTTCAAGAAAGAAGCTGATTACAAAAAATGGATGCCTTTTTTCTTGGCTTTATTTTTTTATGTTTTCTTTCATAACATAATGGGGATTATTCCTACCATGAAGCCAATTACTTCGGATATTAACATAACGGCCTCTTTGGCCATTTTTATATTTATTTTCAGCTTGTATATAGGTATTTCCAAACATGGATTATACAAATACTTAGCACATTTAACTCCAAGTGGAATCCCTCTGGCTTTTAGGACGGTAATGTTCCCGATAGAAGTGATCTCCTCTTTAGCAAAACCTTTTTCCTTAGCGGTTAGGCTTTTTGCCAATATGACTGCTGGCCATTTAATTATTTTTTCAATGTTTAAGCTTGGTGAAATGTTTGGAAATTACTTTGTACCCTTCGACATCGTTATTGTTACTACGTTGTTATTGTTTGAGTGCTTTGTGGCTTTAATTCAGGCTTTTATATTTTCATATCTGTCCGCAATTTACATTACAGATATGCTATATATGGAACATTAATATAAATT
The DNA here is from genome assembly GCA_903902445.1 of uncultured Candidatus Marinamargulisbacteria bacterium. GTDB lineage: Bacteria > Margulisbacteria > Riflemargulisbacteria > GWF2-35-9 > GWF2-35-9 > CAIUUT01. The sequence continues at coordinate 7,778 of CAIUUT010000076.1, read as the reverse complement.
TATTAAGTAGGAGGGGAAGTATATAGTAAATTTAGCATTAACACAGGAGCTAAAGCTAGGATAGAGACATCCACGAGGTTACGAGTGAGGGGGCAAAGCTCCCTTTGAGAAAGTAAGAAAAGGAGTAAGAAAGCATGGAAACAACAATAGGAACAGGATTAAGTCACTTAGGTGCAGCGTTAGGTATGGGTATCGCCTCATTAGGTGGGGCAATAGGCATGGGGATACTTGTTTCAAAGGCCATTGAGTCTATGGTAAGACAGCCAGAACAAGCAGGCGTAGTTAGAACCACTATGTTTATTGGTATTGCGTTCGTTGAAGCCGCGATATTATATACACTAGTTATTAGTTTTATATTATTAGCAAAATAATTTAGTTAAAAGGACAAAATAAGATATGGAAGCATCTCTAGACATCAAGTTTATTATTTGGAATATCATTGCTTTTTTGCTAATGGTATTTGTTGTTAAATATGTGGTGTGGCCAAAACTGAATGGGTTTATTGAGGCCAGACGAAAAGAAATTGATGAGTTGCTTAAAACCTATAATTCTAGAAACGAAGAAATCGCTAAGCAAGTCGAAGCTATGAAAAAAGAAAGTGAAGAGGCGGCACAGCGTAGAATAAAGTTTTTAGAGGATGCTAAAAGTGAAAGCAAAAAGGTCAGAGAGGAAATCATTGAGAAGGCCTATAATGAAGCTAAATCTATGGTAGAAAAAGCCAAACAGGAAATCCAACAGGAACAAAAACTGATGTACGAAGAGTTGCGAAGCAATATTTCCAACATAGTCATTAAGGCGACGGAGCAAGTATTAACCAATGTTATTGATGCCGATCTCGATAAAAAAATAATTATTGAGACAGAAAAAGCAGTGAATATTACGCATGAGAAATAAGTTTTTTCGCAATTTCGATTTTGATAAATACCGCGCTGCTATTAATAGCAAGGAAGAGGTTGTTAAGGTATTTAACCAGCTTTATCAAATAAGATGGGAAATCAATAAGCAAGACGAGATTAAATTCTTTTTGGAAAGCAATAATAATCAGGTGGCTAAGAGAAAAGAGATCCTCCTCAAGTTTATTGCTGCTTTTTTGTCAGATGTTTCCGTATACACAGTCGCAATACTGTTTTTCCTTATTCAAGAGGGGTCTTTTCAGAAATTAGGATATTTTATTAATGTTTTGAAAATATACTTTGCGCAAGAGGCTAATTTAATGATGGTAGAGGTTATCTCTAGATTTGATATTGAAGAAAATAATCTGAAGATTTATAAAGCCAGCTTAGAGTTTATATACCAAAAAGAGGTGGAGTATATCTTCCGGGAAAGAGAGTCCTTAATCGGTGGCTTTATATTGCGTTGGCATACAGGTGAAATAGACCTTTCTGTAAAAAGAAAGCTAAAAAAAATGAAATTATTAATAGAACAAGGAAGGTGAGCTATGCAGGAAAATAATGTTGAAAGTAAATTAAGTTTAGTAGATGAAATAATTAAACAAATTCAGTACTGTAAGGAGGAAATTACCAACGAAGAAGTGGGTATTGTTCTCGACAGTGGCGATGGTATCGCCAGAATTGGTGGATTACCGGGTGCTTTAGTTGGTGAAATGTTGGATTTTGGCGATGGCCTTTTTGGTGTTGTTTTTAATTTGGAAATGGATGAAATTGTTTCCATTATTTTAGATCGACACGTTTTGGTTAAGCAGGGTCACGCGGTAAAAAGGACAGGAAGAATTATTGAAGTTCCCGTGGGCGAAGCTCTCCTCGGAAGGGTTGTAGATCCACTAGGCTTTGCGCAAGATGGGCTTGGCAAGATAGAGTGTCCTGACACCATGCCTTTAGAAATGTTGCCCCCAGGTGTAATCGACAGAAAGCCAGTAGACACTCCACTACAAACAGGGTATATGGTTATCGACTCTACGGTGCCTATTGGACACGGTCAAAGAGAACTTATTATTGGTGACCGACAAACAGGAAAAACAACCTTAGCCATCGATGCTATTATCAATCAAAAAGGTAAGGACGTTATTTGTATTTATGTGGCAATTGGGCAAAAAAACACTACCGTTGCAAAAGTGAAAACTGTTTTAGAAGAGCAGGGTGCGATGAGCTACACGGTTGTGGTTAATGCTCCAGCATCTTTTCCTTCTTCCATGCAGTTTTATGCGCCCTACTCGGGGTGCGCAATGGCTGAATATTTTATGAATAAAGGAAAAAGAACTCTGATTATTTATGATGATTTAACCAAGCACGCTCATGCGTATAGAAACATCTCCCTACTTTTGAAAAGGCCACCAGGCAGAGAAGCGTATCCAGGTGATATTTTTTATGTCCATTCCAGACTATTGGAAAGAGCAGCTCAGCTAAACGACTCCTTGGGAGGCGGTTCAATGACTGCTCTGCCCATAGTAGAAACGCAAGCGGGTGATGTTTCTGCCTATATTCCTACCAATGTTATTTCCATCACTGATGGACAAATATTTTTATCTTCAGAGCTTTTTAATGCCAATGTCAGACCAGCGATTAACCCAGGAATATCGGTATCACGAGTTGGTGGTGCTGCCCAAGTTGCAGGAATGAAAAAAGTGGCGGGTTTACTGAGAATTACCTTAGCTCAATTTAGAGAAAAAGAAAAATTTTCCTTATTTGCTGCGGATTTGGATGAGAAAACGACGCAACAGTTGCGCAGAGGAAAAGTTCTAATAGAGGTCCTAAAGCAAAAGGCACACGATCACCTTTATGTTATAGACCAAATCATTATTCTTTTTGCTGCCGTTAACGGTTATCTAGATTATGTGCCTGTAGAAAATATTCTAAGGGTAAGAGCCGATTTGATCACGTATTTTAAGTCTAGAGCGGGTCATCTTTATGAGAAGATTGAAGCAGATAAGACAATTGATGACAGCATCAAGGATGAGTTTATACAGGTTATTACAAGTATCATTGAAGAAATAGGGAAGTAGGGAATAACTAGTGAGCGATTTACTGGCACTTAAAAGAAGATTACAAAACATTGCTTCCGTGCATGACATCACAGATGCCATGCAAATTATAGCTACAATAACTATTGGAAATGCTCAGAAGTTTTTAAATTATCGTCGCAAAATACAGTCTATCCATGATCGGTTATTCCTAACGAGTAATCTTAATCAAAGGAAAGAGGGAAATAGTGAGTCATGGCTCATTGTTTTCTTTTCTGAAAAGGGGTTTTGCGGGAACTTTAATCCCCAAATTCTTCCTTTGCTAAATAAAAATAAAAATGCGAAGAAAATTGTTATTGTTGGATCAAGAGGTAAAGTATATTGTGAGCGCTTAGGCCTTACAAATGCTACTTATATTGAAGGGGCAAAAAGGATCCCTAATGAGAGTATTTCGGATAGTCTCTTTAATCTGCTTAAGGAAAATAATTTTCCTCAAAATATTACCGTTGTTATCAATAAATACAATAATATGTTTTCGCAGGTTCCAAAGTTAATAAGTTTTTTCCCAGAGCCTGAAGATGTTTACAAACCACTAGAAATGATAAAAGACATTAACGATGAATATCTAAATAAATTAATTCTAGAAAGGTATGTAAGGGCTAAGTTGTTTTACTTTTTTGTGCAGAATTTTACTGGAGAAACAGCTGCTAAGTTGCTAATGATGAAAAATGCCACAGATAGCGCCCAAACGCTTAAAACGGATATCACCTTAGAGGTATCCAGAGTGAGACAGTCAAAAATTACTCAAGAATTGAGTGAAGTTATTTCTGCTTATAAAGTATTACAAACGCAAAGGGAGAGGAGTTAAGATATGGAAAATATAGGTAAAATTGTGCAGGTTATAGGTCCAATTATTGACGTAAAGTTTCATCCGGATAGAATTCCAGATATTAGAAGTGCTTTAAATATTAAGTTTAAAGATATGAGGACTGGAAAAGAAAAGGTAACCACCGCTGAAATAGCAATGCAAACAGAGGGTGGAATTGTTAAAGCCGTTGCGTTGCAGTCTACAGATGGTCTTGCAAGAGGCATGGACGTTATCGATACGGGGAAGCCCTTGCAGGTTCCTGTCGGACGTGAAACCCTTGGGCGTATGTTTAATTCATGGGGCGATATTATAGATGGTGGGCCCCCCCTAGATAACCCTCAAACTTATGATGCCAGAAGGGCTTCGCCAAGATTTGATGAGTTAGTGTTTGAGGATGAGTTATATGAAACAGGCATCAAAGCCATTGACTTGCTTTGTCCCTATGTAAAAGGTGGCAAAACCGGTTTATTCGGTGGTGCTGGTGTAGGTAAAACAGTCCTTATTATGGAAATGATCCATAATATGGCTAAACACCATGGTGGTATTTCAGTATTCGCTGGTGTAGGTGAACGTACCAGAGAGGGAAATGACTTATGGCTTGAAATGAAGCACACGGGTGTTATCGATAAGACAGTTCTCGTTTTCGGCCAAATGGGTGACTTGCCAGGTTCACGTTTAATCGTAGGTCAGTCAGCGTTGGCACAGGCAGAGTATTTCAGAGACGAGGCCAAGCAGGACGTATTGTTTTTTATTGACAATATTTTCCGTTTTGTACAAGCTGGTTCTGAAATCTCAACATTACTTGGACGTATTCCTTCTGCCGTTGGCTATCAGCCAACGCTAGATATAGAAATGGGGCGTTTAGAGGAAAGAATAGCCTCAACAAAAAACGGCTACATCACTTCAATACAAGCAGTTTATGTTCCCGCTGATGATTTTACTGACCCAGCGGCAGCTATTACTTTTAGCCACTTAGATTCAGTTACTGTGTTATCGCGAAAAGTTGTAGAAATGGGGATTTACCCTGCCATAGATCCTTTAGCGTCTACCTCAAGAATTTTAACTCCTGATGTGGTGGGAGAAGAGCATTATAACGTTGCGCAAAATGTTAAGAAAACACTGCAAAGGTACAATGAATTGCAAGATATTATTGCTATTTTGGGTGTTAGTGAACTACCCGAAGAAGATCGTTTAACGGTAAGCAGAGCTAGAAAAATAAGAAATTTTCTCTCTCAACCTTTTCACGTTTCTGAAAACTTTACAGGCGTAAAGGGTACTTTTGTGAGCCTGCAAGATACTATAAGGAGTTTTAGGCAGATATTAGATGGTAAATACGATGATGTTCCAGAACAGAACTTTATGATGAAGGGCAGTATCGCCGAGGTGGAAAGAACGTAAATGCATTTAAAAATTAAAAGTCCAGAAAAGTTATTGTTTGATGGTGATGTATACGGCATAAAGGCTACCGCCAAGGATGGCGAGGTTGTCTGCCTGAATCAGCATGCGGATTATTTAACGGTTTTGGAAAAGTGTGATTTAGTAATTTTGGATGAGAAAATAAAGCCGGTTGAGACATTTACCTTAGACAGGGAATATATATTGTTTATCGAGAACAACATGGCGGCTGTATTTAGCTAAGAGGGATTAAGTCCTCTGATGTGTTTCCAAATGTATACTAAAAAAAAATACAAATTATTACAATATTTTTTTACAATAGGGCTTATCTCGCTTTCTCTTGCAGAGATTCCAATAATAAAAATCATATCCCCCATGGAAGATATTCCTATAATTGCCTATAAAGATGTAAGCATCTTGGGGGAAGTGAAAAACACCGATAGATTATTTGTAAACAATTACAACGTAGATTTCCAAAACGGCTTATTTAGGCTTAAGTTCAAGTTTTCCGAGCCGGGATATCGAGAATTTGTTTTTAGGGCAGAAAACAGTACCAGTAAAATTGAAAAGAAATTAAAGCTAGTTTCTCTTGAGACGTTCCCTGACATAAAAGGGGATGACTATCAGCGGGAGATAGAGATTTTGTCCACCATGAAAATGGTGTCAAGTTATTTTGGCACAGACTTTTTTAGGCCAAAAAATTATTTACGGAAAGCTGAATTAGCCAGAATTGTGTTGATGTTAAAAGATATTTCGCCCACCAGTGGTTATAGCAACACCTATCATTTCCAAGATTTATTGCCAGCCCATTGGGCGTATACGTATATACAGTTAGCGCTTAATAATGGTTTGTTATATTCGGTGAACTCGAATGAATTTGGCCCAAATAGAATCGTTTCTCGGGAAGAGCTGATTAAAACTTTAAAAAAGTTTTATCGTAATCAAAGAGAAGAAAACAGAGCTTATTTTAAAGACTTAACCTCTGATAATATCGACCATAAGTTTATTTCGTTTTTAGCTTCCAAGGGCTATTTGCCTTTAAATTGGATTCAGGAGGATAATTTCTACCCAAATAAAGGCGTAACGAGAGCGGAGTTAGCCTATGTTATTTCGAGAATAGATAAGGTTTGCAGTAAAGTTAAGGAAAGTTATTTTATTGACTTGCCCTTGTATAAAAAAGCTGCGATTAAAGATACTCAGGATGATAAAGTTAACCTGACTTTTCGTAAAATAACCGAAGATGTTTATGTGGTGGAGTGTTTGCCAGATAAGAATAAGCGTTCTTTATTTGTTGAGTTACAGGTAAATTGTGAAAAAGAAAATAATACGGTTTTGCTTGTTGATGATGGTAAGGGCGTCGATATAATCGCGGGAGATAATATTTTTTCTGGGGTAATTAATATCAGTAAGTTTACCACATTAAATTACACCTACTTATACAAAATATTCGATGAATATAACTTAATCTATAAAGTTGGTGAAGGAAAAATAAATAATGAGGGCGGCCTATTGGCAATATATTAGAAAAATTCCTGCACTTATTTATGGGGGAATTATTATATATCTGTCACATCAAACTAGAGTACCCTCTGTCTTCTATTCGATGTCAGATAAATTTTGGCATTTTCTTGAATACTTCGCCTTTGCGGTATTAATATATTTTGGATGGGGATTTGTTAAGGAGAATAGATATAAAGCACTATTATTTATGGTTGCTTTTGCTGCCTCGGATGAAATCCATCAATATTTTGTCGCAGGGAGGAGCTGTTCTTTTTTGGATTTTCTAACCGATGCTTTGGGGATTGTAGCGGTCTTTATTCTGCTAAAAATACAGACAAATAGCACCGGATACTGGTATAATTTTTTTTGAAATAAACAAGAATAAATTAGAAAATTAATCGTCAAAGGAGCCCCATTATTAAAAAGCTCTCCAATATTGGTCTATATATCAAGCCAGATAAATTTATTCTTGGGTTTTTTTCAGACAATTATGAGTTGTCCGATGCTAGAGTGTTCTCTTTTCCGGTTGCATATAGTGACAATCAAGCCCTTAAAATTAAGCATATTAGACAAACCATCAAAGACAGCGTCGACATAGGTTTTCTTGAGAAAATATGGGTTATTCCCGACGAAGAATATGCCCTAGAGCGATTTTTTACGCTTTCTCTAAATCCCACCGACGATTTTCTCTTTTCCCTAAGTAATAAAATTAATCAATTATTTGAGACCTCAGACTCCCAAGTGTTTTATAAAATAGTTTATGAAAAATCGGATAAAAAAATAGATTATTTATTCTCAGGATTATTAATTCAAAATAGTTTTTTCCAAATATTAACCAAAGGCTTAAGCTTCAATAAGGAATTGCGTATCCATTGGCTTCCAAAGTGTTTCGGGAAATTGCGAGTGTTGCAAGAAGCCTTAGATGAAGACATCAAATCTCGGTTATTCATAGATATTAACAATAAAAGTACCGATATGATTGTTGTATGTAATCAGCAAATTTCCTTTGTGAAAAGGTTGGATTTTGGTAAAGATCAGGTGCTTAGTGCTTTGGAGGAAGACCATCTTTCAGAGAATCAAGCGAAGAATACGTTAGAG
>CAIUUT010000075.1 GCA_903902445.1 uncultured Candidatus Marinamargulisbacteria bacterium | reverse complement strand
GTCTTTTTCCTTGTTACTCAATGTCACTCCTCCTGTCATCTGTATTACTCCTTTTTACTTTTTTAAAAGAAGTCTATTTTATACCATAGAGTGACATTTCTACTTTGCTCAGGGGTGACATTATCACTTTGGGCTAACATCTCCTGTAAAGCAGTAAACAAAATTGAGTAATAATGCTATAATTTTTCAAAACGTGCTGCATTCTATAACGATGGAAGGATATCCAAAATGGTTTATATTTACCCAGAAGTTTCTCGAACCTTTAATGAATACTTATTGCTACCAAATTTAACCACCAAGGACTGTACCATCGAAAACGTTAACTTGCGGACTCCGTTATCGCGGTTTAACAAAGGCGAAGAGCCTGCCTTATCTCTAAACATCCCTTTTGTTTCCGCCATCATGCAGTCGGTTTCGGATCACAATCTGGGTATTGCTTTAGCCAAAAATGGGGGACTGTCTTTCATCTATGGTTCGCAATCGATTGAGACCCAAGTTGAGATGATCCATAAAATTAAAAAATATAAAGCTGGCTTTGTGGTCAGTGATACTAACCTTACCGAGAATCACACCTTGCAGGATGTTCTGGCCCTTAAAAAATTAACAGGACACTCTACCATCGCTATCACGGATGATGGTGCCGCTAATGGCAAACTGCTCGGAGTAGTTACCGATAAGGACTATCGCTTGTCCCGAGATATTGGACATAAGCCCATTAAAGAATTTATGACGCCGTTTGATAAACTTATTGTCGGTAACTATGGCGTTACCTTGAGCCAAGCCAATGACATAATCTGGTCCAATAAAATCAATTGCCTTCCTATTGTTACTGACGGTCAACGATTAAAATTCATGGTTTTTCGCAAGGACTACGATGACCACAAGCAGAACCCCTATAGTCTTAAAGATAAAGATAAGCGACTCTTGGCTGGGGCAGGGATAAACTCCCGTGACTATACTGAGAGGGTTCCAGCTCTTGTAGAGGCAGGTGTTGACGTTCTTTGTATCGATTCCTCAGATGGGTTTTCCGAGTATCAAAAAGATACCATCGAGTATGCTAAGGCGAACTTTGGCGACCGCGTTAAAATTGGTGCTGGAAATATTGTAGATCGGGAAGGGTTTAACTATCTGGTAGAGGCAGGCGCTGACTTTATCAAGGTAGGTATTGGTGGCGGTTCTATTTGTACCACCAGAGAACAGAAGGGCATTGGCCGAGGTCAAGCCTCCGCCATTATCGAAGTAGCGAAGGCCAGAGATGACCTATACCAGAAGACGGGTGTTTATGTGCCGATATGCTCAGACGGCGGAATCGTCCACGATTATCATATTACCTTGGCGTTGGCTATGGGTGCTAACTTTGTCATGATGGGGCGCTATTTTGCTCGTTTTGACGAAAGTCCAGCCAAAAAAGTTAAAATAGGAAACCGTTACGTGAAAGAGTATTGGGGCGAGGGCACCAATCGCGCCAAGAATTGGCAACGTTATGAGTCCGGTGAGGCCACAAACGCACTTCGTTTTGAAGAAGGCGTGGACAGCTATGTTCCCTATGCTGGAAAGTTGCGGGACAATCTGGACATTACTCTAAATAAAATCAAGTCAACCATGTGCAGTTGTGGGGCAAAATCGTTACCTAAGTTTCAAGAGGTTGCAAGGTTAACGGTCGTTTCCTCCTCCAGTATTGTAGAAGGTAGTGCCCACGACGTTATCCTAAAAGAATAGCTAAGTCGATTAATATTCTACCAGTAATGGAGTTGTCTTTTCTAAAATTTAATGAATTAATAAGCGTTGCTTATTTCTTCTTAGTCCAGCCGTCTTTGAGTTTTACCGTTAAGTTGAAAATTGGCTTACTTTCGGTAGTGTCTATATCCGCCACGTAATAACCTTGTCGTAAAAATTGAAAGGCTTGTCCTGCTGCTGCTTTAGCGACACTTGGTTCAGCTAAGGCGTTATTCATAATAGCTAAGGAGTCCTTGTTAATGCCGTCTTTATAGTCAGTTCCGGGCACCACATTTTCTGGTTCTTTGTCGAGAAAAAGCTTCGTATACTGCCTTACCTCGATGGGGATTGCTTCTTTTTCGGATACCCAGTGGGAGGTTCCGAGTACTTTGCGTCCATCTTTGGCCCAGCCACCTTTGCTTTCCGGGTCATAGGTACAGATAACTTCCACGACCGTATTGTCTGAATTTTTGATTACTTCTTTGCAGGTAATATAAAAGGCATGTTTTAACCGAATCTCTTTACTGGGAGATAAACGAAAATATTTAGGTGGTGGATTTTCACTGAAGTCATCTTGTTCAATAAGGATGTGTTTGCTAAAAGGAATTTGTCTAATTCCAGCTGTTTCATCCTCAGGGTTATTTTCCGCGTCTAGCCAAAGTACTTCATCTTCAGGGAAGTTTTCGATGGTAACTTTTAAAGGGTTTAATACTACATTTACTCTTGTAGCTTTTTTGTTTAGGTCTTCTCGCACAAAATGTTCAAGCAGTTCTAAATCGGATATTCCATTAAATTTTGCTACACCAATTTGGGCCGCAAAGTTGCGAATGGCCTGCGGCGTGTAGCCACGTCGGCGCATGCCGCAGAGGGTGGGCATACGAGGATCATCCCAGCCGTTTACATAATTGCCTTTTACTAATTCGAGTAATTTACGCTTACTCATAACGGTGTAGGTTATATTTAGTCGGGCAAATTCTATTTGTCGGGGTTTGGGTAAATCTGTAAATTGGTTTACAAACCAGTCGTAGAGAGGGCGGTGATCTTCAAACTCCAGCGTGCAGATGGAGTGCGTTATGTGCTCTAGCGCATCGCTGATGCAATGAGCATAATCGTACATAGGATAAATACACCACGTGTTTCCAGTTTTATGATGCGTTGCATAACTGATTCGGTAGATGATGGGGTCGCGCATGTTTATATTGGGAGAGGTCATGTCTATTTTGACTCTTAGGGTTTTGCTTCCTTCAGGGTATTCGCCTGCGCGCATCCTATGGAAAATGGCTAGGTTCTCTTGTGCTGTGCGGTTTCTAAAAGGGCTGTTGGTTCCACTTTCAGTAAGTGTCCCACGAGATTTACGTACTTCTTCAGGTGTTAATTCGCAGACATAAGCCAGTCCCTTTTCAATGAGTTGGCAGGCATATTTGTAGAGCTCTTCAAAATAGTCGGAGGCGAAAAAAAACCGCTCATCCCAATCAAAACCAAGCCATTTAATATCATTAATAATGGATTGAACATATTCTTCATCTTCTTTGCTGGGATTGGTATCATCCATCCGCAGGTTGCAAAGACCGTTATATTTTTGCGCCAAACCAAAGTTAAGGCAAATAGACTTGGCATGTCCTATATGCAAATAGCCGTTGGGTTCAGGAGGGAATCGAGTATGGATAGAAGGATGTTTGCCGCTCTCACGGTCTTCGATAATGATATCTTCAATAAAGTTTGTGTTTACGTATTCTTGCTGCGTCATCTTAGGGACAATTCTCTAACTTTTTTACCGTTTGGGCAATACAGAAATTCGAATATGTTAGCCCAAAGTGATAATGTCACCCCTGAGCAAAGTAGAAATGTCACTCTATGGTATAAAATAGACTTCTTTTAAAAAAGTAAAAAGGAGTAATACAGATGACAGGAGGAG
>CAIUUT010000074.1 GCA_903902445.1 uncultured Candidatus Marinamargulisbacteria bacterium | reverse complement strand
CTCGTTTTCCATCTCGACCGGCATTCAACATCCCTGATGAAATTCTACCCTGAATTTCCCTACTTGTGGTCGAAGATACCGGTTACGATCAGTGCGGGTTTTAGAAATGGAATTATTCTTCCGGTTGATCCTGCACTCGGGTCGTTTGAACTTGAATATGTGAGTAAATGGGCAATGGTATTTTCCCTGCTTTTCATCGTTGCCATTGTTGTTCTCTTTTTCGTTCTTGCCTCCACAACAAACCTGATCCGCATAGGAGATAATGATAGCCCGTACAGCCTTGCGCTCAATCCGCAAAACAAACTCTATAAGGTACTCGGCAAAGAGTATGAGTTGCTTGAAAGAAGCCATACCTCTAAAGACTTGACCAAGAAGATAAAAAACTTATCGAGTTTTAAAAACGGCAGTGCTGTGCTGGATATTCGTACTATGTATGAAACCGCCAGTGCCATAGTGAAGATGGAGTCAGCACTAAACATTATTACTCTGCTGGCTGTCTTGGTGTTGTTCTTTATTATACTTATTGGCGTGGTGAATACCCTGCGTATGACCATTCGCGAAAGAACCAGAGAGATCGGTACCATTAGAGCTATTGGTATGCAAAAAGTTGATGTGCTGCGTAGCTTTGTGCTCGAAACATTTTTTCTGACAACAGTATCAACGCTAAGTGGTATCTTCTTAGCCTTACTGGTCATGTGGGGGTTGGGGCAGATTACCTTTCAGACGGAGTCAACCTTCAGTATTCTTTTGGTAGAGAAACATCTACACTTTGTTCCTCGTTTATCAGCGATTATATTTAATATGCTCTTAATTATTCTAATCGCCGTCGTTACTGCCTATATCCCAGCTCGACGGGCAGCAAATATGTCATGTACAGAAGCATTACGTCATCATGAATAACAAGGAGATTAATATGAAAAGAATAACTATTATTGGGACCTTAATATTGGCATGTTCTTTTTCTTTTGGCATAGAGGTAAAAATTAATAATATCCTAGATGCCTTAGACGAACAATTATCAATGAAATCTGATATCACAGCGAAAGTGAGTGTTACCCAACAAAAAGTGTCGCAAGGCAATAAATTTATGGAAATGATTTACTACCGCCGGGATGTAGATGATGCGTTTCTCATATTGATGACAGCGCCTGAAGCCGAAAAAGGTAATGGTTATTTAAAAATTGGTGATAATTTCTGGATGTACCGACGAAATACGCGAACATTTCAGCACATTAATAGAGATGAAAGCATCGCGGGAACAGATGCCAATGCCGAAGATTTCGAAAAGAGAAAACTGAGTGAACTGTATAAGCCGTTATTAAATAAAAACAACCAGGAAACAATAAGTGAAGAGAAACTGGGTGAAATTGCTGTGTATAAGTTTAATTTGGTTGGTGCGGTAAAAGATGTAAAATATCCCTCTAAGACCTATTGGGTACGCAAAGATTCCTACCTGCCACTAAAAGACCAGTCGTTTTCTCTGGCTGGAACCTTGATGAATACCTCCTATTATCTTAAATATACCATTGTAGATTCTAAATACGTTTGCGTGAAAAGTATGTATATTGATGAGTTTGAAAAGGGCAATAAAACTGTGGTAGAAATTTCGGGGATATCGACAAAAAAGCTAGAGGATAGTATTTTTACGAAGGCCTATTTGGAAAACCTAAGTAAATGAACAATTATGTGTTGCACACATAATCGTAGTGAGTAGTGAATGGTGAGAAGTGAATAGTAGAAAGGTTTTTAATTGAGAATAATATATATTTTCTTTTTAATTTGTTTTATCGCAATATCTTTTACCGACGAAATGATCGATGAAAATTTACTTTTTGGGCAGGAACAATCAATTGCTACGCCCAATATCATGATTGATAATAAAATAAATGATTATTTTGACAAAGAGACGAACTCCTTTTCAGGCTCATTTTCGTCTAAGGGTAGCTATGCTTTAAACAGAAACTGGCTAGAAAATGACGGGGCGTTTAAGACCAATAAGCTAAGTGCCTACTCATATGTCAATATTTTGCTCGACGTTCGGCTGAAGCAAAACTTTAAAACGTTTTTAAACTTACAAGCCAATAGTGATTCCAGCACTTCCACAGTTTCAGGTAATTTGAGCTACTCCATCAAGGAATTGTTCATGGATATGAACATTAATAGAAATATTTATTTTAGGGCGGGTAAACAGGTTTTGCAATGGAGCCGAACCTATTTCTGGAACCCTTCCGATGTTATAAATACGCAGAAGCGAAACTTTTTCAATCTTTCCGAATACCGAGAAGGTACTTATGGAATTAAAGCTCACTTTCCCCAAGGAGCTGGGGTAAATTACTATACTTTTGTCGAACTTAATAACGCCAACAATATTGACGAAATAGGATTTGCAGGAAAAGCTGAGTACCTTATGGGCAACAACGAACTGGCCTTCTCTATTTGGAAAAAGAAAGGGTATTACCCTATAATTGCCAGCGATTTTTCCAGTAAAATATTAGGAATTGATGTTTTGGGAGAACTGGCCCTTTCTTATGGAGAGAATACTCCCAGAGTAAAAATAGAAAATGGCTCACCAGTAGTATATAAAATATCCAATAAATGGGTGCCGAAGCTGGCTTTAACCCTTTCCAAAACTTATAATTGGATTTATCCAGATCAGATTAGTATTACTTGGGAAAATTTCTATAATAATAGTGGCTATAGTGAAAATATTTTTGCGGACTCTAGCTTGCTTTATACTATGCTTACTAATAATCTTTATGAACCAAACTATTATGCCAAATATTATAGTGCTTTATTTCTATCGATAAGCAAATTCCCCATTACAGATAGCAGTTTAAATATAAATACGTTGGCCAATTTAGTGGATGGCACGGGGATTCTGTCCACCGGTATCGCCTATGCTCCAGTAAACAATTTCGTGTTAGGTTCAACTATTTATTGTTTTTTTGGACCGACTTTAGGCGAATATACTTACTCTGGGAATCGCATATCTATCGAGTTTACGAGCACCATGAGTTTCTAAACTTCTGTGAACTAGTTTCTCTAGACAGAGATTAAATAGTTTATAGTACGTTGCCAAATTCTTACATAATGCAATACCTTACCAAATTTAATAAAATAATTTTGGTAAGGTATTGATAAAAAAAGGCGTCCAATTTAGACGCCCCTTGATGGTCGTATCAATTATTAAGTTATTAGTGTGATTTAGCCTTGAGGTGTTCCATAGGAAATACCCCCCCTTGGAGCGTTCAGTTTCCCACAAAAAGCAGCTAACTCATTTTGAATTGGTGATTTTCCATTTTTTGTCTCATATATAGCACTATTACCTTTATTAACAAAGTTATCTGTTAGCATATTTTTTAAATTTCCTGCAATATTAGAGTTAGGTTCCGATAACTTAGTTAAATCTATTTCCCCATTACGCTTAAAAGGATTAAAACCACTATTCGATAGTTTTTGTAGACAACTAGTAATGGCCTCTGCGGCCTCTGGGCTTAACTTAATTCCAAAAGCATTTCCCAGAGTTTCGCCTAATCGAGCTTGTTCATTTTTATCAAGTTTATTGTCGCTGGTGAGTTTGCCGTCGGGTGTCGCTCGTTTAATATCTGCTTTATTTGTTGCTAATATTAAAGCTTGATTAGGATTAAAGCCAATTCCAGTCATAATATTGCCCCTTTATTAATTATTTTCCAACTTCTGTATATACATTAATACCCATCAGTTGTCCTAGTTAAACATAGATTATTTTTGTTACTCAATAAGGTGCTCAAAGGTTAGCTGCTATGTCAAGTAACTATAAATTCCAAGCGGACATAATGCTAAGTTGCTGACTGTTTAACATCCCCATAACATCGTCACAGATGGTCAGCGTTTTTTGCAGGACACCGGCATGGTTCCTTGGCGCAGTACTAGTAGCTACACTCTTACTTATTCGTTGTGGAATAGGTGTTAATCTAATAAATTCCATGTTCGCCCCCTCTATACTTTTTGATTACATTTGTGAATATTCCCAATGACACATTTTGTTAAACATTAATTTTTTTACATATATTAATTAGATACAACGCATTAATCTAGCTCCAGAACAATCTTGGAATTAAAAGTAGGTTGCCAAGCATTTCAGGCTTGGTATAATCATAGATATGTTTAATCACAAGATTGTCAGTTATCTAAGAGATACATTTTATATTGTGCTAGCGGTACTTTCAGCTAGTTTTGGGCTGAAAGGATTTCTTGTTCCCAATAGGTTTATTGATGGTGGCGTGACGGGCATATCGCTGTTGGTGCATTTCTTAACAGGCATAAATTTGCCAGTTTTAGTTTTGGTAATCAATATCCCTTTTTTGTTCTTGGGTTATAAGCTTGTGGCTAAGGGCTTTGCTATTAAAACCTTAGTGGCTATTGTTTTGCTGGATATATGTCTTTTATTTATAAATTTTCCGATTATCACAAGTGATAAATTGCTTATTGCCATGTTCGGTGGTTTCTTTCTGGGAGCGGGTATTGGACTTGCTATTAGGGGTGGGGCGGTAATTGATGGTACGGAAATATTGGCGCTATTTATTAGTCGTAAAACTAGATTTATGGTGGGCTATGTTATTTTATTTTTTAATATCATTATTTTTGCTGTTGCGGCTTTCTTAATTAATATCGAAACAGCCATGTACGCTATCCTTACTTATTTTGCAGCTTCCCGAACCTTAAATTTTATTGTAAATGGTCTAGAGGAATATACCGGAGTTACCATTATATCCGAGGAAAGTGCCGAGATTCGCAAAGTGATCATCGATACGATGGGACGAGGGGTAACGGTTTACCAAGGTAAGCGAGGTTTAAGTGATGCGCCTCAAGATATCATTTACACGGTAGTCACTAGGCTAGAAGTCCCGAGACTGCTTAATGCCATAAATGTTCTCGACCCTAATGCGTTTATAATCCAGCAAAACCTAAGCGACATCAAAGGCGGAGTCGTGAAACAAAGACGTCTAACCGCTTAAATGGTGAATAGTAGATGCGAAAAATCTTTCGCATCTATGAAAAGCTTAAGAGTTAATTATGGCGAATTTGCCACAATTAGAAATCAAGCTGGTCTAAATTACAGAAATTGAATACCATAGCCATACAGCAAATGAAATTATTAGCTATTGATGATACTGTTAAAAAACTTTCGTCACATTTTAGCTTTATACCCATTCCGAGCGCACAGGCAGTGTCGGAGATTTTGTCTGCTAGTCGAGTAATCTTTAGTTCCAAGCCCCTTGACAAAGGTATAGTGTTATATAGTACAATTGTACTATCATGAAAACAACACTTAACACAGATTACATCATGAGCGTTATTCGTGAGTTCTACCAGACCAATGATCGGTTGCCAAGCTTACAGGAAGTGTCGGATATGTTTAGTTACTCTTCACGCAGTTCGGCGGTACATGTTATTAAAAAACTCATCAACAAAAACTTCATTAAAAAAGGACCTAAGGGCTATTTAGTAACGGGGCCTAGCTTTCAGCCTCGTATAAAATTGCTAGGTTCTATTGCGGCTGGCTTTCCTACGCCCGAAGAGGAAGAGCTAGTAAATACGGTGTCTTTGGACGATTATCTAGTGAGCAAGCCTCAGGCAACGTTTATGTTGGAAGTGAAGGGTGACTCCATGATTAACGCGGGTATTATGCCTAAGGATATGGTTTTAGTGGAAAAAGGTCGCCAGCCTAAAGCGGGCGATATTGTTATCGCTCAAGTTGATGGCGACTGGACCATGAAGTACTACCGCAAAGAAAACGATTCAGTTTTTTTAGAAGCTGCTAATCCCGAGTACGCCAATATTTATCCGCAAGATGAGCTTGTTATTGGCGGTATCGTTGTCTCCGTTATCCGAAAATATTAAGTTTTTACTCACTTCTTCTCGTCAGCAGGAATGGATTCATAGATGCCTTACAGTAAAACGACACCACCACTAACGATACGCTCTTGGCCCAATGCTATTCTGCATGTAGATGGTGACAGTTTCTTTGCCTCTGTCGAGCAGTCTCTAAACCCAGCACTCAAGGGTAAGCCACTGGTTACGGGGCAAGAGCGTGGGATTGCTTCGGCGATTAGTATAGAAGGGAAGCGCTTAGGCATTACGAGGGGAATGCCCATTGGGCTGATTAAGAAAAATTACCCCGAGTGCCTCATTGTCTCTGGCAACTATGAGGCTTACATGGCCTATGCTAAACGCATGTTCGATATCCTGAGGCGCTATACTCCACTGGTGGAGGAGTATTCCATAGACGAAGCTTTTGCCGATATAACTGGCATGCGCAGGCTTTTAAACGCGGGTTATGAAGAGATCGGCAGGCGTCTACAGGCCGATATTGAAAAAGAACTAGACATTACGGTTTCGGTGGGGATAAGCCTCACTAAGACCTTAGCCAAGCTTTGTTCCAAGTTTCGTAAACCGCATGGCTTAACCTGTGTAAAAGGAGGCTATATCCACATTCTGCTTCAGAAGAACAGTATCGACAAGGTATGGGGTATTGGCAGTAGTATTTCGTCTTTCTTAAGAAAATATAATTGTGCTACTGCGTATGATTTTGCAGTAAAGCCACTTAGCTTTGTGGAGGACCATCTTACCAAGAAGGAAGTAGAAATCTACAAAGAGTTGCGTGGAGAGCTGGTTTATCCAGTAGAAATCAACAAGAAAGAAACCTACCAGAGCATTAGCAAAGCCAAAACCTTTACGCCCACCCGCAGTAAAGAGCATATTTTTTCCCAGTTGGTTAAAAACATAGAGGAAGCCACGGCCAAGTGTCGAAAATATGGCCTAACGGCTAAAGAGCTAGTGGTTACTTTCCGTACGCAACAGTTTCAAACTTACGGACAAAAAGCAAAGCTGTCTAGACCTACAGCTAGTAGTTTAGAGCTTATACCTTTGGCAGAAATATTGTTTAATAAATGTTATGTAATTGGTTTAGAGTATCGTCAGACAATGTGTATTCTTACCCACTTAAGCTCTGCCAAAGATGTGCAGCTCACGCTCTTTGATAATAGCTTAACTATTGAGCAGTTGGATAATATAGACGAAAGTATCGATGATATAAATAAAAAATTTGGTAGGGGCGCAATTCATTTATTAGATAGTTTGCCAGCCAGATATAAGGTAAGGTCGGAATTTAAGATGCCCACGCTTAAGATCGTTGTTTAGAGGGTGTTGTCACCTATTTGCAATTACCAATAATATTGGTATAATTACCAAAAAGGCTGGTAATTATGTTTGAATATTTGTTTAACAATAAGCATACGGAATTAATATTATTTTTTATTATTAAAAATAATCATTGTTACGCCAAGCAACTATCAGATATTTTTAATAAATCAGTGTATGGTTTTCAAAGTGCTTTAAGCAAGCTGGAAAAAGGGGGTTTACTCGTTAGTTTTTTGGAAGGAAATACTAGATATTATGAATTAAACAAAAGATATCCCTTTTCTGCGGAAATAACAAATTTATTTGCAAAGGCCTATACTTTTTTCCCTTTGGAAAATAGTAATAAATTTGAAGTAGAGTCAAGAGTTCGACCCAGAAGAAAAGGTAAACCAATTGTTAGTTAAACTTGCAGATATGGATATTTCGCAGCTTGCGTCTTACATTTCTGAATATCTTAGAAGCAAAGATGTAGATGTTATTTTAGTCGGTGGGGCATGCGTGTCTATATATTCGAAAAATGCTTATATATCAGGTGATTTAAATCTAATAACCTACCATGAAGGGAAAAAAGTAAAAAAGTATTTAGCAGAAATTGGTTTCGAATATACTCCTGCTAAATATTTTACCAATAAACACACAAAGTTTATTGTTGAATTTGTGAATCCCCCCATATCCGTGGGCAATGAGCCGGTAAGCAGCTTTAGTATACACAAAACAGCTTTAGGAGAAATAAAATTATTAACAGCTACCGACACTGTAAAAGATAGACTGTCTGCCTATTTTCATTGGGATGACGAGCAGTCTCTTGCTCAAGCTATTTTAGTAGTAAAAGAAACCAAGGTGGATTTCGATAATATAAAGGCTTGGGCCTCCAGAGAAGGAATGTTAGATAAATATAATATATTCCTAGAATATTGCCAGCGATAAGGGTTGCTTGTTTAGGCTATATTTATTGACTATAGTGATATTATATTGCATTATTTTTAGTAGATATGAAACTGTTATTTCCTAAAATAAATTATCCTAAGGTATTTGTGATAGCAATGTTGCTTTCTATCGCCAATTATTCTTGGGCTTCGCTTGCTCCAATTATCATTAATGATGCCAAGAATATTTATCCTATTGGCTTGTATACAGAATATTTTGTAGATAAAACAAGAAATCTTTCAGATGAATATGTTGCGGCAAACCTTAAGAATCTTCCTTTTTATGGAGGGAAACACCCATATGCAAATTTTGGTGCTTCAACTTATACCTATTGGTTAAAGTTTTCGGTTGTTAACCAGACAAAGAAAGATTTTTTCTTATATTTTAGGAACAACCCAATGTTGAGAGTCGTAAATTTATATGGAATAGATAAACAGGGTAGGGTGTCTTTAATTGAGAATTCTGGCAATCAAATAAAGTATAAAGATCGAAAAATTAAGCATCGAAATTTCATACTTAACTTAGATACAAACAAATATCAATCATTTTTAATTAAAGTAAAGAGTGATGTACTAATGGCCTTAAAAATTGACCTTATATCCAAAGAAGCCGTAGTGGAAGGAGACTCTACCTTTGAGCTAATAATAGGCATGTTTTACGGGTTAGCATTTGTAATGATCTTTTATAATTTGTTTATATTCATATCCTATAGATCTATCTCATATATTTATTATATTTTATTTGTTGCTTCTCTTGCTATGCATCAACTGATGAACGATGGCATGCTTGCTCAATATATTTTCCCAAATCATCCAATATGGGAAAATCAATCGGTTCCAATATTTAGTGGATTCCTAGTGGTGTTTGGCTCTTTGTATACTCTTAGCGTATTGCAATTAAATAGGTTTTTAAGATTTTTTGTATATATATTTAGAGGCCTAATTATCCTAGGTGTTTTGAGCGTTTTTATTGCGATTAGCCCCAATCCTCTAATTACATATGTAACGTTGAATATAACATTGGTGTTATCTTCAATATGCTGTATTTGCGGTATCATTGCATCTGCCCTCCTGCTAAATACATATAGACCCGCAAGGTATTATTTTGTTGCTTTTAATTTTTTTCTAATTGGCGCTCCAATTCGTATATTAACAATATATGGATTCTTGCCTGCCACGATTCTAAACGACCAAAGTGTGAAGATTGGTGGAGCTTTCACCATAATGCTGACTGGGTTAGCGCTAGCTGATGCTATTAGTGCCTTAAGAGATGAAAAAGAAAGTGCCCAAAAAGAGGCTATTCAGAACCAAGCTGAGTCGCTGAAGAGCAAACAACTTGCGCTGGAAACGCTACAAAAAGCCGATAAACAGAAAGATGATTTTCTTGCCAACACCAGCCACGAGTTGCGTACCCCCTTAAATGGCATTATAGGGATAACGGAGTCGCTAATAGACGGCGCTAGAGGCAGATTGCCTGAAAATGTGAATAAAGATTTATCTTTAGTAGTTTCTTCCGGGAAACGACTTTCTTCTTTAGTTAATGACATTCTAGATTTTTATAAGCTAAGAAACAATGAAATTAACCTACAGCGTAAATTGGTGGGTCTACGCGAGATGACCGATATCGTTCTGTCGCTCTCCAAGCCGCTATTGGCAGGGAAGAATGTGGCCCTTATCAACAATATAGACAGCTCTATTCCCCGCATTTTTGCCGACGAAAATAGGTTGCAGCAAATTTTACACAATCTGCTAGGCAACGCCATCAAGTTTACCCGCGAGGGTAATGTAACGGTGGGCGCAACTGTTTGCCGAGAGACGAAAGACGAAAATACAGATCCCCCCCATTCACCCACAGAAATTGCAGGTTTCCTGCAAATTTCTGTGTCCGATACAGGCATCGGCATTCCTGCCGATAAATTTGACTCCATTTTCCAGTCTTTTGAGCAAGTAGATGCCTCCACCGCCCGTGAGTATGGGGGGACAGGCTTGGGCCTTTCTGTTTCAAAGCAACTGGTAGAGCTTCATGGCGGTAAAATTTGGGTAGAGTCCGAGATGGGCAAGGGTTCTACCTTCTATTTTACCTTGCCGTTGGCAAAAACAAATTTAGGAGAATCCTCACAGCCTGCTTCAGAATCAATAGTTTCCAAGATTATTGCGGACGAGGAGACCCCGACCGCAGGGGAGGGATCTAGCGGCTCTGTAACTACAGATTCCTCGACTACGCTCGGAATGACGGGCATTTCACCCTCCGAAGGCGATTCCCATTCACCAGCCTCCGGCTCTGCGGGCAACATTCTTGTTGTCGATGACGAATTTATCAACATTCAAGTGTTGCAAAATCAACTCTCTATGCATGGATTTAACATCCTAATGGCCTCTAGTGGACAAGAAGCCATAGAACTTCTCGAGCACGAAATAGACGTTGTCCCTGATATGGTGATTCTTGACGTTATGATGCCCCTTATGACGGGCTACGAAGTGTGTCAAAAAATTCGCGAGACTTACAGTATTTCTGAACTCCCCGTAATTTTACTCACTGCTAAAAACCAAGTGTCAGACCTTCAAACTGGACTCGAGTCTGGTGCCAATGATTACCTTACAAAACCCTTTAACAAAAACGAGCTCTTAGCTAGAGTTAAAAACTTGCTTGCTTTAAAGCAAGCCTCTAAGTTGAAAATAGAGTTTGAAGGCATGAAGAAAGAAATGGAGCTGGCGCAAAAAATCCAGGAGTCCATCATGCCTAGAAAACTTCCGAACATTCCGGGGCTTAAGGTTTATGCCAAGTACCTACCTATGGCCGAAATTGGCGGTGATTACTACGACTTTTCCGTTTCGCCAGACGGACAGCTGGTAGCAGTTATTGCCGATGTTTCAGGGCACGGATTACCTGCTGCTATGGTCGGCTCTATGGCCAAGTTAGCCTTTATTATGGATGCCAGACATTCGTCGAGCCCTCAGCATATTCTCACCAGCATGAATACCAACCTTTTCGACCAGTTCAAAGGTAAGTACCTTACCGCGCTGGCCATTTCTCTGGATATTCCCAACAAGCAGTTGCGTCTCTCTAACGCAGGGCACTTGCCACTGATTGTGGCGAGAAATGTGACCTCACCACCAGCCCCTCTCCTAAAGGACGAGGGGAGGACATTGGTCTCACCACTAACTTCTCAGCCTTCACGTCTTACGTCTTACGAAATTATTGAGTTAACAACTGATGGTGGCTTCCCCATCGGCTGGATGAAAGATAACGATCTGGAAGAAGCAAGTTTAGACTTGCAAGCTGGTGACCGAATTATTCTCTACACCGACTGTATTTTGGAAGCCAAAAACCCTGCTAATGAGCAGTTTGAAAAAGAGCGCTTTCATGCTTTCATAAAAGAGCATGCCGCTCAAGAGCCAGAACTCTTTGTTGAGAAGCTAGTTGAAAGCCTAAAGTCGTGGACGAGTTCGGAGACCTTAGATGATGACCTCACTGTAGTTATTCTTGATGTTGAATAGTTAATTTTATATTGATAATAAGTTGATGCCTTGACATTTATTTAAAAAACATTATAACTATTATAGGAAGTACAGGGTGGGGGAATTTTGCTGGTCCGCTTGTCGGAAGCATTTGGCTAATAAAATAGCCGTAAATCCCCAAAAAAATATATTACGAGGTAACAACAATGAAAGTTGCGCTTACTATTGCAGCAAAAGCCATGGATATGTCTATGGAGAAGATGAACGTTATATCCAATAATTTGGCTAACGTAAACACCGTCGGATTTAAAAAGGATAATACCTATATAAATTCCTTTCAAAACCAGTTGGCCAGTAATATGGGTACGCTACAGCACCCAGAAGTCCCCAAAGCCATTTCCCTTTACACAGATTTTAAGCAAGGTAATTTTAGATTTACGGGAGATAAGTTCAATATGGCTTTAGATGGTGATGGGTTTATTAAGGTGAAAATGGCCAACGGTGAAGATGCTTATACCAGAAAGGGTACCTTCACTTTAAATAAAAACAAAGAACTAATGTTAGGAAACTCCACGGTAATGGGTTCAAATGGAATCATTAGACTTAAAGATACGGATATCTCAATAGATGGTAGCGGTAAAATATATGATAACACTGGTGCCTATGTTGATACGCTGAAAATAGTAAATTTTGAAAAACCATATCCTTTTACCAAAGTCGGGTCTACCTTGTTTGTTGCTGATAGCAGCGCCAAGGAAGTTCCAGCAACTGCGGAATGCAAGCAACAGTATATTGAGGAATCCAACGTAGATGCACTTAGCTCCATGATTGAAATGATAACCATGATGGAGTCAATGAGAAACTATGAAACACAACAAAAAGTGGTACAAATACAAGACGAGTCAACTGGCAAGATGATTAGCCAGATTGGCCAAGTGTAAAAGGGGGAGAGTAAACTATGTCAAGGTCAATGTGGATCGCTGCTTCTGGAATGATGGCTCAACAGTTAAATATTGATGTTATTGCCAATAACTTGGCCAACGTTAATACGGTTGGGTACAAAAAAAGTAGAGCCGATTTTGAAGATTTAATGTATCAAAAAATCACCTTATCACAAGCTGATAATCAGGGGAATGTGGATCAGTCCGTTACGTTGCAAGTTGGCTTAGGTGTGCGCAATGTAGGTACTCCCAAAATATATTCTGAAGGCAATATTGCTCAGTCCAATAATCAATTTGATCTAGCCATTGAGGGCGATGGGTTCTTTCAGGTACAACTCCCCGGTGGTGAATATGGTTATACTCGGGCAGGAGATTTTAAAAAGAATGCCGATGGCTACCTAACCACTGCTGACGGCTACATGCTGTTGCCAGCCATACAAATCCCCGCTACGGCTATTGATGTGGCTATTTCTCCAGATGGCAATATTTCGGTTACCAAAGTTGGCGAAACAACATCGACGCAAATTGGTCAACTTCAATTAGCCTCTTTTGCGAACCCAGCAGGTTTAGAAAATATTGGTAGAAATGTGGTGAAACAAACAGGTGCTTCTGGAGACCCAATGATTGAACCTCCCGGGACAAACGGGGTGGGAACTCTAGCTCAGGGCTATCTTGAAAACTCAAATGTGGATATTGCTGAAGAAATGATCAAGATGATTATGGCGCAGAGAGCGTATGAAATAAACTCCAAAGCCATTCAGTCCTCAGACGAAATCTTGGCGATGACTAATAATCTGAGAAGAGGATAAAAAATGAAAAGACCAGCTAAAGTTATTAAGATGGATCAGCATTGTAAAGTTGTTTTGAGTAGTGATTCAAATACAACGAAATATATGGGGTTTGATATGTTGCAGAATTGCTCCAAAGTGAAGGGAATATAAATTGAAGGTATTAGCTTTTATTTTATTATTAAGTTTTTCCTTAGCAAGTGAAGTCAATATAGCGAGTATTGGGGCAACACTAGCGGAACAGATAAATGCAAAACTGGAGGGGCAGTATTCTAAAGTACAGGTTAGCGTATTGCCTCATCCTAAGGTTAGCTTTCCAGACAAAGATTATCAAGTTAACATAAATTTACCAGAACAATTATTGGGAATGACCGTAATTCCCGTGGATATTGATAGCCAAAAAAATCATCTATCCTTACAGTTTCAAGCCAATATAAAAGTTTATAAGAATGTGGTGGTAGCTGCCAAAGCCCTGAATCAGAAAAGCGTTATTGCCAAGGAAGCTGTGGCATTACAAGAAAAGGATGTCACAAATTTAATCCTAGCCAAAAAGACATTTCTTGAAAATGTGGAAGAAGCTGCTGATTTACGTGCCAAGACTTTCTTAAAAGAAGGCGAGATTCTAACTTCTGAAAAAACAGAAAAAATACCTGATGTTTTACTTAATGCAATGTTGACTATGATTGCTCAAAAATCAAGTATCGTTATTAAACTTCCGGTTAAGGCACTGGAGGAAGGCTGTATCGGAGATACTATTAAAGTTATTAACACCAAGTACAATAAAATCGTTTTAGCCAAGATTACGAAGAGTAATGAAGTTTTGTTAGTGGATTAAGTAC
The DNA here is from genome assembly GCA_903902445.1 of uncultured Candidatus Marinamargulisbacteria bacterium. Lineage (GTDB taxonomy): Bacteria > Margulisbacteria > Riflemargulisbacteria > GWF2-35-9 > GWF2-35-9 > CAIUUT01. Next base: position 8,298 of record CAIUUT010000074.1, on the reverse strand, counting down.
AGGAGGAAAACATGAGAAACTTAATAATAATAGCCATTTCCTTATCACTAGTTTTTGGAGAGTCCTTATGGAAAGGGGAGAAGAGCGGCTTGTTTGATGACCATAGAGCCAAATATGTGGGAGATAGCTTAACAATTATCGTTTTAGAGTCCATTAGTTCCAAACAAAAAAGTGGTAATCAAATAGATAATTCCAATAAAGTAAGCATTGGTCCTGGAACGGGTTATGCCAGTTTCTTAAATGAGGCCACCTCTTTTCCTAATGCTAGTAACTTTAAGGCTAATGGTGAGCAGTCTTCTGAAGGTCAATTAAAAACAGAAGTAACCGTAAAGGTAAAAGAAGTTCAGGCCAACGGTGAGTTGGTAGTTTATGGCAACAAAATAACCAATATCAATGGAGACAAGCAAATAATGGAAATATCGGGTGTTGTAAGGCCAGAAAATATTCAACCAGGAAATAAGGTGTACTCAACCTATTTAGCAGACGCCAGAATCAATTATACACAAGAAGGCGAAATCAAGAATGCTACCGAACCAGGATTAATAACCAAGCTTTTTAATACGTTTTTCTAGGAAGGAAAATAGAATGTCAGTAAGTAGTGAAAATATTTTTAATAAAAGCATCAAAGGTAAGATCGTCTTAGTTATTTTACTATTAACATCTATGCTAAGTGCCCAAACTACAAGCCGTATTAAAGATATATGCAGGCTAGAAAATGTTCGTGATAATCAATTAATTGGCTATGGCTTAGTGGTGGGGCTAGCAGGAACTGGAGATGGCAATGGAAACCAAGCCACGCTACAAGGCATATCCAATATGCTTTCCAACTTTGGCGTGCAGATTGATGCTACAAAAATAAATGGAAATAATGTGGCCGCTGTTATGGTTACTGGTAAGATTAGAGCTTTCAATGTCACGGGTGACCTCTTAGACGTAGATGTAAGCTCTATCGGTAAAGCCAAGAGTTTACGTGGTGGAACTTTATTATTAACCCCTTTAAAGGGTGCCAATGGCGTAGTGTATAGCGTGGCTCAGGGTGCCGTCTCAATTGGGGGACACTCCGCTTCAAGCCAAGGGAGCAGCAGTGTCCAGAACCATGTAACCTCGGGCAGAATTCCCAATGGCGCGATAGTAGAAAAATCAATTGTTACCCCATTAAATGTTGGTAACGAGTTAACTTGGGTTTTGGATGATGAGGATTTTGGGACCGTCGACAATATTCGTCAGGCTATTCAAAAGAAGTATGGGGATATCAAAGTAAAAGTAAGTAATGCTTCCCGATTTACTATAAATATTCCAGATAAATACAAAGACAATATAGTGCAATTAATTGCTCAAATAAGTGACTTGGAAGTGGCCGCTGACATGATTGCCCGAATTGTAGTGAATGAAAAAACAGGCTCAGTAGTTATGGGTGGGCCAATAAAAATAGCCCCAGTAGCTATTGCTCATGAAGACCTAAATATTAGTATCCAAAGCGACAATAGTGTTTCTCAACCAGCCTCATTATCAGGTGGTCAAACCACCATCGTAAAAGGTTCAATTGTGGACATTAATTCTTCTAAGGAAACGACCTATTTCAAGATGATTAAAGACACAAACACCATTGAAGATTTAGTCTCAGTTTTAAATAATATTGGAGTTACCCCCAGTGGAATAATATCCATTCTGCAACTTATGAAAGAAATTGGGGCCATTAAGGCAAAGTTGGAGATTGTGTAAATGCTTACCGCTACCAATAACGTTATTAGTTCCAACACTAAACTGCCTGGGAGTGGTGAAGAGGAAAAGATTATTAAAGCCAGTAAAGAGTGGGAAGCCTATTTTGTTGGATATATGCTAAAAGAAATGAGAAAAACAGTGCCAAACTCTTCTGAGGGTGGTGAGAGCAATTATGCTAAAGAGACCTATAACACCATGATCGATGAGCAAATCGCTAGAAATATTGCTAATAATGGAGGGTTTGGTTTTGCCAAGATGATGATGCAAAATTTAGCCAAACAACAAAATGTTAGCATAAATAAAGAAATGTTAATGAAAGCCTACAATGGCCGGATGCAGTAGCGGCGTATAATATACGCCTGAATTAGTAGCGGCGTATATTATACGTCCGATTGTTAGGGGTAATTAATAATGAGAAAATGGGGTGTAAATATTAATTAAAGTTTCCTTCTTTTCTACCGATAATATTAGGTAAATGAATATTATCTAGTTTGGAAAGGAGAATTACCATGAGATTAGAGGCAACTGCTGCTTTTGAAGAAGTTAGAAAAGTACAATTAAAAGAAATAAAGAAAAGTGAAGAAAGTAAGGATGTTTCTTCAGCCGATGATACAAATACGGAGAGTAAGGTAGCGCAAGAGAATAGTAGGGCTTTAAGTGTTGCTTTAAATAATAAAGAATTTAAAGCCAACATTGAAAAAGTTGAAAGATTAAAGAACGAGATTGAGAACGGGCAATACCAGCCAGATAGTGAAAAAATAGCAAAGAGGTTGATTATAAGTGAGAAAAGAGGGGACTTTTACTTGGGAATCATTAAAACGTAACTTGCAAGAGCAAGTTGCGCTTTTTAGCGAGCTTAGAAGTATCCTCCAGAATGAAAATGCTTACCTCATAAACCACGAAATTGAAAATCTATCCGCCATTATTCCTTATAAAGACAAAATAAGTGATAGTATAACTTTAACAAAAGAAGAATTTGATCAAATCCTTTCCGATATCATAGTAAATGATCCTCATAAAATGGTTAAGTTAAACGATTTAATTAACTTAGCTCCCATCCATAATAAATTTGACCTTGAGAACATTTATAATAGTTTAAAAGAACTAAGTAAAGACATAAATAAGCTTAATTATATTAATAAAAATCTTATTGAGAATTCCATGAAGTATATATCCACCATGATGAAAAAAATCATTGAAATCAATAATGATGAGCAACATATATACTCGTTTCGAGGATATACAAGCCCCTTGGGTGGTCAGCAAAATTTTATGAGTGTGGTAGCATAAAGGAAAAGATATGACATTGAATGGTATAGAAATTGGTAGACGCGCCTTATTAGCCCAACAATACACAATGGATGTTGTGGGGCAAAATATCGCCAACATAAATACCGCTGGTTACAGCAGGCAAGTTGTTAATCTGGAAACCACTGAGCCCACTTTTGTAGCCGTCATGAACAAAAATAAGCCACTCGCTTCTTTGGGAAGTGGCGTAAAAGTTGCGCAAATTCAAAGAATTAGAGACAGTTTTTTAGACTCACAAGATAGGTCAATAAATATGGAGTATGGCAGATGGAACCAAGAATCACAAAACTATAGTTTAGTTGAAGGGATATTTAATGAGCCTTCCAGTACAGGAACGGCCTCCCAGCTTGATAAATTTTGGAACTCTTGGCAGTCGCTTGCCAGTCCCGACCCAAGTAATGCAGGGGTAAGAACCAATGTCTCTTCGCAAGCCTCAATTTTAGCCCAAGGCTTAAGAGGAACCCGTAAACAATTAGTAGATGTACAATATAATAATAATAAAGATATCGAAATCAAGATTGCGCAAATCAACGATATTGCCAAACAGATTGCGACCCTCAATGGGCAGGTTGTCTCCTCTGCTGCGTCTGGCGATGCTAATGATTTAAAAGATAAGAGAAATAAACTGGTGGGTGATTTATCGAAACTAATAAATGTTGAGTATTATGAAGACAGTAACAGTTCGGCAACTATTGCAGTAGGAGGTGTTTTCTTAGTATCCGATAATAGTACTACTAACTTAGTTGCCCAAATAGATACTACCAACAAGGGCTATTTTTCAGTGAAGTGGGAAAATAGTGGCCAGCAGGCTTATATTGTGGCTGGTGAATTGCATGGTTTGTTGCAATCAAGGGATAGTATTACTACTTCCTTTATCGATCAGCTAGATTCGATTGCTTCAACCCTAATAAGTTCCTTAAATAGCCAAAATAGGGCAGGTTTTACTTTGAATGGTGACGCAGGTGGTGATTTTTTCACAGGGACATCGGCGTCTGACATAGATTTATCTTCAGAGATTAAGAACAATCCCGCCAAAATTGCTGCTTCCAGTACCGCCATCAATGTCTCAGGTAATGGTGAGAATGCTAGGGCAATGGGCGATATTCGTAATAACTTACTTTTCAACACTAAGACCACCTCGATTAATGAATACTACCAAAACATGATCTCAGGTTTAGGGACAAGTGCTTCTGAGGTTAGTACCTATCTGGATACCAATGATTCTTTATCCAAGCAAATTGCCAAGCAAATCGCAAGTACTTCTGGGGTATCCATGGACGAAGAAATGACGAATATGATTAAGTCTCAGCAGGCTTATAATGCGGCTGCAAAATATATCCAAACGGTTACTAGCTGTATGGATACATTAATGAAAGTAATATAGGAGAGAGATTATGAGAATTAATAATAACTTAATAGCGGATCAGATGTTAAATAATATACAAAGTAATCTGAAAACCGTAAGTGATTTACAGAATCAACTTAGTTCAGGGAAAAAATTTGATAAACCCTCTGACAGTCCTGTAGATTCCAATCGCGCGATGAGACTTACAGATCAAATGGATAAAGAAAAACAATATGCTAGCAATATCGACAATACTCTTCCACTACTGCAAATGTCAGACTCGGCGCTTTCCGATGTTGTGACCAATTTAAATAGTGCTAAGGTTTTAATGAGTCAGTATATGAATAGTGCTTCACAGGGAACCAGCAATGCGCTAATGGCCTCCAATATGGAGCAAATAAAATCCACCTTACTCACTTTAGCCAATACTAGTTACAATGGTAGATATATATTTGGTGGTTATAACAGTACGCAAGTAACCTATGTGCAGGAAGCTAGCGGTAAGGTTCGCTATAATGGCTCAGACGACGCACTCAATGTCAGTGTTTCTGAAACCGAAAGCATGAACTTAAGTGTTCCAGGAAATGAAATATTTGTGACACATAGTGTTTTAGCTAATTCAGGGGTTGGGTCAAAAAGTGTAGCCATACCTGTTCCAGCCTCTGGAAATTTTTCAATTACGGTAAAGGGTTTAGCTCCAGTAACTGTCTCGTTTGCCGATACTTCCAATATTACCTTGCAAAATGTGGTTGATGCCATAAATACCTCAGGAGTAGAAGCTAAAGCCTATATTAAAAGTACCACCGAAGGTTACCGACTTAAAATAGTTTCAAATTTTGTGGGCCAAGAGGGGGAAATGACCTTAGCAGATGGTGCTGCAGGTGGCATTCTTAATACGTTGGGGATGATTGACAATACAAACAAAATAGTAGGGACCCAAAGTGCTGTGAATAATGGTGTTTTTGATGCTCTAAATAGAGTTATTGATAAAATGAATACAGGTGATTCCAAAATTGCTAGTGAATCTACTATTTTACAAGATGCTTATAGTAACGTACTTATGAATCAGGGAAAAATAGGAATAATGACTCAAAGCGTGGAAAGCCGTAAGAGTCTAATGCAGGACATGGATATTAAAAGGCAAGAATTGTTGTCTAATATTCAGGATATCGATTATACGGAGGTGATTTCAAAGTTAAACAAGGAAATGACGGCTTATCAGGCCTCAATTCAGGTGGGCGCAAAGGTTATGATGCCTTCGCTGTTGGATTATATAAAATAAAGCAGGTCGACAGTTTTTAATCGGTTCACACGAGCCATAGTGTATGGTTCAAGAAAGGAAAAAGATATGAAAATAAATACGGTAAGATTTGGTGAGTTGGAAATGGAGGAACAAAAAGTAATTAATTTTGTTTCAGGACCTATGGGATTTGAAAACATGACAAAATGGGTGCTAATTGACAATGGCTTATTAGGTTGGTTGCAGTCTGTTGAAGACCCAGAACTCGCTTTTGTGGTGGCTAATCCCTTTGAGTTTTATGGTGATTATGAGTTCGAAATTAATGAAAGTGAAATGAAAAATTTAGCAGTGATTAACAACGCTGACGTTACGGTGCTATCTATAGTTTCAGTGCCTCCTAAAGTGGAGAATATGACTATAAATTTGTTGGCCCCTATTGTAATTAACTACAAAGAGCAAAAAGCTAAGCAAGTTATTTTAAGTAACAATAAATATTCAGTAAGACACTATGTGTATAGTGATTTGCTAAAGTGTTCTCAAAATAAGAAAGAGGTTGTAAACGCATAATGCTAGTACTAACCAGAAAACAAAATCAATCGATAGTCATTAATAATGACATTGTTTTAAAAATTGTTGAATTAGGAGATGGGAGTGTGAAAATTGGAATTGATGCTCCCAAGAATATTCCCATTCACCGCTTGGAGGTTTATGAAGAGATTCAAAAGGAAAACCAAAGAGCGGCCGAAGTCTCAAAGGAATTAAATTTAGGGGAAATAGGAAAGTAAGAAATGGTAACCTCAATATATATTAGAAACATGAATATGGATTATTTTAGCAGTAAATATCGGTTTTCTTTTACCGATAAAACGGATCATCCAGCTATCACAGATGCTGTTTATCAACCCTCAGCTTCTGATTCAGGAACCTTTTCTAATATGAGTTTAGATGACTTTAATAAACGTATGCTCGATATTGAGCAAGGCAAAAATAAGTCAGCGGTGGCCTTAGATTTTAAAGATCAGCCAAAAGATGTCAGGGAAATATTAAGCAAAATAGCCAATGGAAAATACAAAAACTTAATAAATCGTTATGCTGATAAAGTTGTTTTGGGTAGAAACTTTGAAAAACTCGCTGTCACGGGTAATTTCCAAGAGGATTTAGGTGCCACTGCGGCCGAGGATGTGGCTACTACATTAGGTTCTGAGGCAAAGCATCAGGTATATATAGACTCTTATAACTCTGTTTTTAACAGTTTAGCCTCTAAAACCAAAGGCGATAAGTTGTTTACAAAGTTTTCCCAAATCCTATCGGTAGTCAGTAACGAGGTTAAACAAGCCTATAACGTTTCTCGAGGCAAAGTAGTGGAGGATTCCAAGGTTTATGAACAGCTGCAAGGTCTATTCACTGATTTAACTAATTATATGGACAACGGTGGGACTTTCAAGTTTTTGAAAAGCAGTGAGAAAACTATATTTAATCAAGCGGTAACCATGATGAGCGATAATATAGATGCCTATTTAAAGAAGCAAGGCAGCAATGGTAATGTTTCTATCAAGTTTACGGGGATAGCCTAACCATGAAAATATTAAGAGCCCATGAAATAGCCATTTCGTACATTATTAGTTCTGGAAAATTTGAACCAGGATTATTAAAAAATACAGAGACTTGGCAAACAAAAAGACACATCAACGATAAGACGAAAGGAGGTTGACGCTAATAATATAAATGGCATTATTAAATTATAGTATCGCTAAGACTTAATGTTTATTTAGTAAAGACATTTAGCTTAGTTATTCTGAAGAGTATAAATAAATTGGATGCTGCTGGGCCGCCTGTCGGAGGTAGCTGATTAAGAAAAACTTCTTAATTAAAACTCAATTCAATTGAGTAATTATTCCAAAATTATTTAGATTTTTTAAATTAATGGGGGTGATGTGTAGGTAAAAATAGGATATCTGTTTTTATAAATGAAAGGAGTAAAATATGCAAATCAATCATAACATAGCGGCAATGAATGCCTGGAGAAATTTAGGTGCATCCAATGCGCAATTAGGAAAGTCGTTAGAAAAATTATCATCTGGTTATAGAATAAACAGAGGTGCTGATGATCCAGCCGGTTTATTAATCAGCGAACAGTTAAGAGCACAGATTAGTGGTTTAGACCAAGCAGTTAAGAATGCGTCAGACGCCATATCCATGGTACAAACCGCAGAAGGTGCGTTAACAGAAATGAACAACATGTTAAACAGCATCCGAAGCTTGGCGGTACATGCGGCGAACACTGGTTCAAACGACTCCAACTCAATTGCAGCGGATCAAACAGCGGTAGATAAAGCTGTTGAATCTATGCAGAGAATTGCTACGACCACAAAGTATGCTGGTAAGAACCTGTTAGATGGTAGTGCTGGTACGGCTATTGACGTCTTAGCCATAGCATCTACTAAGCTTTCTTCTGTGGTAGTTGGTCAAGTAGGACAATCTGGACAAGTATCTGTAAACGTAACAACCATAGCATCTGCAGCCGTATATACTGGAAACCTAAATGCTAGTGGTGGCGTATTTGCAGCTGGTGGCGTAATAACTTTATGGTCTGAGAACTGCGGTGTTGCAGGAACAGCTGGAGTTTATACAACAACCTTAAACTCTACAACAACAACGTGTATTGCCGCCATGATCAATAGTG
>CAIUUT010000073.1 GCA_903902445.1 uncultured Candidatus Marinamargulisbacteria bacterium | reverse complement strand
GTCTTTTTCCTTGTTACTCAATGTCACTCCTCCTGTCATCTGTATTACTCCTTTTTACTTTTTTAAAAGAAGTCTATTTTATACCATAGAGTGACATTTCTACTTTGCTCAGGGGTGACATTATCACTTTGGGCTAACATTAAAAGATTTCCACTTTCATATATCATGTTTTTACCATATAATGGTTAGCGAAAAGTAAGTATTACGAATTTAGGAGGAGTTTCGATGACCGACAAAATAAGGTTTTTTATCTGGCTTGTTTGTTTTGCAGCGATAGTTTTAGTAATTTATAAGATACCGGTGAATCTTGGTTTGGATTTACAGGGGGGTATGAGCTTGGTTATTGAGGCCAAGGATACTGCTGCTACTAAGGTGGATGATAATGCCATGCAGGGTGTAATTTCCGTAATTAGAAACCGTATCGATGGGTTAGGTGTTAGCGAACCATTAATTGCTCTCAAGGGGAAACGTCAGGTGGTTGTTGAACTTCCTGGTATTAAAGATCCTGAGCATGCGATTCGACTCATTGGTGAAACGGCGATGATGGAGTTTGTGGAAGCTGAGTGGCTGCCTGGAAATGCAGCTTCGATTAGCACCCAAGACCTACAGTTGTTGGGTGGAGAAGGCGCCAGAATTGAAAAATATGTTGTTAAAGATCCGCAAGGAAATGTTATAAGAGAAACTCCTATTATTTTAAAGAAAACAGCGCTTACTGGAAATGATTTAAAGTGGGCAGGGCCTTCTGTGGATCAGTACGGTAAACCCGTGGTTAGCATCGAGTTTTCAGCGCTAGGCGCCACAAAGTTTGCCAATGTTACGGGAGCCAATGTGGGGAAACCTTTAGCCATTCTCTTGGATGGTAAGATTATTTCTGCGCCAAATATTAGCGAGCCTATATTAGGTGGTAAAGCGCAGATTTCAGGATCATTTACTCCAACTGATGTGCAAGATTTAGTTATTAAACTAAAGGCGGGTTCTTTACCAGTACCGGTTGAGATTGTGGAAAAGAAAGAGGTTGGTCCAACTTTAGGAAGAGACTCCATTAATAAAAGTATAAAAGCAGGAATAATTGGCTTTATTTTGGTGACTATTTTTATGTTGGTTGTTTATAGATATTTGGGCCTAATGGCAATCGTGGCTTTAGTCTTTTATGTATTCTTTAACTTAGCCGCTTTGTGTGTGCTGCATGTAACGCTAACCTTACCAGGTATTGCGGGTATAATTTTAGGCTTAGGTATGGCTGTAGATGCTAACGTGCTTATCTTTGAACGCTATAAAGATGAATTGCGAGCGGGTAATTCAGTAATGAACTCCTTGGAAACGGGTTTCCAAAGAGCTATGGTAACTATTGTCGACTCTAATGTAACAACGTTAATAACCGCTTTTGTTTTATTCTGGTTTGGTACGGGAACCATTAAAGGTTTTGCCGTTACTCTTTCTGTGGGTATTATTATCAGTATGATTACCGCACTTTATTTGTCAAAATTTTTATTATTTTCTACATTAAACATTAGGGCTTTAAGAGAAAGTAAATTAATAAAGGTTTAAGGAGATAGTAATGAATAATTCAATTTTTATTGGCAAAAAAAATATTTGGTTTGCATTTTCCTCAATATTAATCATATTAGGAATAGTTTCTATGGTTAGAAACACGTCTCTTACCGGTGCACCGTTTAACCTAGGTATCGATTTTACGGGTGGTACAAATTTAATATTAAAAGTGGATGCTGCTGAAAAGGTATTTTTAGAAAAAGGTGAAATTTCTGCGCAGGTAAGACAAACGGTAAGGCAGCAAATTACTGAGGTTTTAGTCAGCGATAATATTCAGCATATTCAAGTGACCGTTGCTGATAAGCGTTATTTTTCGGTAAAGAGTTCCGTTCTAAATAAGGAAACGTTGGACAAAGTCGTTAGCGATTTGAAGGATAAACTTGGTGGTGTGACCGTACTACAGTCAGATTTTATCGGGCCTACCATTGGTAAAGATTTGCAGAAGCAGTCTGTTTTGATTACTGTAGTGGCCATATTTTTATTGTTAATTTACATTACCTTCCGTTTCGAGTTTTGGGCGGCCTTAGCAGCTATATTGGCCTTAGTGCACGATACACTAATTACTTTAGGCTTATCGTCACTTCTGCACTTAGAAGTAGATTCAGCCTTTGTAGCGGCCATACTTACTATTTTGGGATATTCTATTAATGATACCATTGTTATTTTTGACAGAATTAGAGAGAATACCAGAACCTTGAAGGATTCCTTTGCGGATATTGCTGAGATAAGTATTCGACAAACACTGACTCGTTCCATATTTACCGTAGTTACGGTTTTAATCGTATTAGCAGCGATTTTCTTCTTTGGAGGATCTTCGTTACACGATTTTACTTCAGTACTATTGATCGGTATTTTCTTCGGTTGTTATTCGTCTATTTTTATCGCCAGCCCGTTACTGGTAATGTTCAAGAAGTTAAACGATTAATTCTTGCGTAGCAAGAATTGGTGAATAGTGAGAAGTGAATAGAAAATTCGACCATGTTATATGTAGTTGAGTTAGTTTGCTTGTGCTAAGTTGAACAACCGTGTACTCGGCAATAAAACTAGGATACAGTAGTTAAGAAAGTAAACTAGAAAAATGTTTTAAAGTTTCTTAAGGGTTTCCAAAGGGGTTCAGGAAATCTGAAAGATTTGCGGCGAAGGGGTGAGCCCGAAGGGCGCAACAGAGTGAACGCCGAGCAAGTGCGAGGAAGAGCCAGCAGGAGCTGGCGTCAGTGAACGAATGGGGCCCGATGGAGCAAAACTGGACGTTTTGCGAGAGTGGGTGTCCCCTTGTAGAATCTAGGAACTAAAGTTTGGATGGGGGAAACATGTCGGAACAAATATTAATCTACAATCTTTTTCCTCGGTTGGCAGGAGCTATGTCTACGTGGAAGCCACACATGGAACGAGCCAAGTATATGGGGTTTACTTGGATATATGTAAACCCACTTAACTACCCTGGATTTTCAGGTAGTTTGTATTCTATAAAAGATTATTACAGAATTAACCCTTTATTTTTAGACGACAGCCAAAAGTCGGAAGAGCAGCAGGTTCGTGATATGCTGAGTGTTGCTCACGAGCTGGGTTTAAAGGTTATGTTCGACTATGTCATAAACCATACTGCCGTTGATTCGGTGCTTATTGAACCGCACAGCGACTGGTACCTAAAGAAGCCAGATGGAAGCATCAAGCATCCACAGGTATGGGAAGGCGATAAGCTGGTGACTACTTGGGGTGATTTGGCAGAAATTGATAACGAAAATTCCTCAGATAAAGAAAATTTATGGCTATATTGGAGTGAGTTGGCCAATTACTATATCGACCTTGGGGTAGATGGATTCCGTTGTGATGCGGCGTACCAAGTGCCTGTAGATTTATGGCACTTTCTTATTTCCAGAACCAAAGAGTATGCTTATGTAAAGCCAGAAAAAAGGCTATTCCGTTTTTTTGCAGAAACTTTGGGTTGCGAAATCGAAGACGTTATTGCCCTTGCTCAAGCGGGTTTTGATTACAACTTTAATAGCTCCAAATATTGGGATTTTGTGGAGCCGTGGTGTTTAAAGCAGTATGCCGAAAATGCTTTGGTGTGTAGATCCGTGGCTTTTGCCGAGTCGCATGATACTCCCAGATTAGCTAAAGAGCTAAACAGTAATGAAGCGGCTATAAAGATGCGTTATTTGTTTTCCGTTATTTTTTCTACAGGGGTAATGATGCCTTTGGGTATGGAATACGGTTTTCAGGATCGAGTAAATGTAGTTAAAAGTATGCCAGTAGACTGGGAAGAGCCAACCTTAAACTTAGTAGAGTTTATTCGAAAGGCTAATGAGTTAAAAATCAATTATAAGCTATTTAGAGAAGATAGTTTTATTGAGCCGCAAAAGGTCGGCAATGAGAAAATATTTGCGTTCTTGAAAATATCCAAAGATAAAACCAAAAAAGCCTTAGTAATAATAAATAAAGATAAGCGTTGGCATCAGCCAATAGCGTTTAATTTGCCGCAAATACTTGGATGCGACTTAGAACAGATAAGAGATATTTCGACTGAATATGCTTTAGAAAATGTACCAGAAATTTTAGACTATAACTTGCGTCCTTCGCAAGTTATGATTTTTTACAATAATTAACTGTGTTCTTCTAAAAAGGGAATATCTTCAAATTCTTGCTTAAGCGTTAGGAATAGTGGGATGGCAATAATCATGCCTAAAACGCCTAGCAGTATTTCTCCAGTAATTAGCGCTATGAGGGTAATAAACATCGGAATGCGAATCATGGAGCCAATAATTTTACTATTGAGAAAATATTCAGTTTTGTGAATTACCACTAGGTACAGTAGACAAAATGAAGCAGGAATTGTGCCACAAGAAACCAGAGTGGTTGTAGCCAAAATGGTGTTAGAAACAAGGTTGCCTACCACTGGAATTAGACCAAAAAGAAAGACAAAGAAAATGAGTGTGGGTTTGTAGGGCAGATCCAGAATATAAATTAAAATAGTTGTTATGCCTGTGTTAATAAGGGAAATCAGTATTTGACCTAGCATAACTTTTTTAAAGTACATATAAAATCTACAAATTCTTGTGGTGATAAACAAATAGATATAGGATAGTAAACTTCCCTCATTGGCAGTAAAAACAGCTTTAATTTTGGCGTACTCAGTGTGGAGTAGAAAATTTAAGATTAGGGCAAAAACAAAGTAAACAATGCCTTTGGTAATATGATTAAAAATTTTCACTAAATGACCAAATGATTTACTAAACTCTTCGAAAAGTTTTTCGCGAATAAACAACAAGTCCAGATGTAAGTTGTATCTATCAGAGATGCTCAAAATCAAGGCTTTGGTTGTTCCTTTAAGGTGTTGAATGTAGGAGGAAGTGTCTCGTAGAAAATTGGGTGCCAGATTTAAAACAAAATAGGTGAATATGCCAGTTAATAAAGCGTAGAGAAGAAGAAGAAGTAGGGTCTTAGGTATGGGGAGCCAGCGTCTAGTTATAGTTATAACAATATCTGTAAAAAGATAAATAAAAAGTAAAATTATTAGTAGTGAGAGTAAATCTGTACTTATGACCACAAAGCAAAATAGGAGTAAGGCAAGAAAACCCATAAGGTTGCTTTTAAGAGATTTAGCTACGTTTTCCATGAGTATTAGTATAGCTTAGATTGCGTGTATTTTAAATGTTTAAGCTTTTTGTTTAAATGGCGCTGTGTAGAGTCTCTTGAATGTCATTTTCATCCAAGCTAATAGGGGCGTGAATCTCTAATAGTAGTTTTCCTTTATCGAAGGAAACATAGAAATAATATCCGCAACCCCAGCGTGGCAGGTAGGCAGGATATTTGAAATGGTTATTATATTTTTCATTGTCGATAACCTCGATATTTTTTTCTTTATCGAAATGAGCATTAAAGCGAAAAATAAACAATGTTTTGGTGAGCATTAAGTTGCCGAGTAGTTCACGAAGGAGACGCTGTTCTTTTTGGATGGAGGAAGTGGTCGCTTCATTGAGAAATAACTGCATAAAATTAATATTATGTTGGGAAGCAAATTTTACTTTTTGTTGAATAGTTTGTGCTGTAGTGGCAAAGTCCGCGTTAATATCTAAAACTATTGGCATGAAGTCACTGAAATTGCCCATAGTATTGATATATTTATAATTATCAAAGCCACGACAATCTGTTTCGACTAATAGAGGTAGGGGTGTTACGGGGATGTATTTTTGACAAAACACTTTTAGTAAGCGAAGAGCAAGCTCCCATTTATTGAGATCGTCTCCATTTTCTCTTAAAGGGAACTGAAGTTTAAAGCTGCAATTTGACTCAGGGGGAATGTGCTCCTGTAAGCGTTGGGTTGCTTCTTGAAACGCTGCCAATTGGTAGAAGGCAATCAGCTTTTCGGGGCTAATGTTTTGTGGCCCCCTCTCTAAAGTCTGCAAATATTGTTCATAATTGGGAGTGGTTGTTTCTGGAGAAGAACTAACTTGCTGGTAATGACTGAGAATACTTCTTCTTACGATGTCCTCACTGTACTGATCGTGGATGCTCTCATTGATGAGGAAGAAAAAACGGTATTCTTCGGGGCCAAACTTGAGAAGTAAACAGCGAAAGCAAAAGTCGCTTAAGCGGTCTTTATTGGCGTAGTATGCAAATAGGACTTCATAGATGAACGCTTTGATGAAACTTTCGCTAAAGGAAGATAGGTCAAGAAAAGGCAGGGTAATATTTGTTGGTGGTTTAAACGTTCGCCATTTAAAAACAGAGTCAACTTCTACAAACACACTGCGCAGTAACTCTTGTTCACTTAGTAGTGCGTGGACGGCTTCTTCGAGACGCTGGATATTTATTGCCTTACTGAATTCTATTTTGGAGGCAAAGTAAACATAGCGATATTTTGCTCGGGCATTTTCCTTGAGTACGTTGTGAAAGTATTCTTTTTCCCACCCCCCTTGTAAATAGCGGTTATGATAGGCAATTTCTGCAGATCTCAGGGAGGCTAATAATTGTTGGTTTTGGGTCGCGTCATCCACGGTTACAAGGACTCCAGTTTTGTTTTTTCAATGTAGTGTGCTAGCTTTCTAATGGTTTTATAGTAATATATTTCTGCTAAGTTGCAGGCTAAGTTATTTTTCTCGAGTTGTGTAATGATGATAACTGCAGCTAGGGAATCTCCACCTAAGGCAAAAAAATCATCATCAATGCTAATATTATCTTTGCCAAAAGCCTTTTGCCAAGCACTTAGAAGAGTCTTCTCAAGGTTTGTTCCTGCTTCTATGGGATTCGTCGTAGAGGGGAACTGATAGCTGGCCAATAATGTTCGGTCTTTTTTCCCAGTGAGGGTAAGGGGAAAAGACTCCAGTTGTATATAGAGATGGGGAACCATGTGGGGGGGAAGCTCTTTGGCTAAGTATTTTGTGATGTTTTCGCTACTGAGTTGATTTTCGGCAGTAAAATAAACACATAAGTGGGTGCCGTCTTTGGCGACAACGACGCAATCTTTAACGCCGGGAAACTGGTTTAGCTTCGCCTCGATTTCGCCAGCTTCAATGCGCGCTCCGTGAATTTTTAGCTGATTGTCTTTGCGTCCTAAAAACACAAGGGCGTTATCGGTTTGCTTTTTTCCACGATCGCCGGTTTTGTAGAGCCTGCGGTTTAATTGGGAATTAAAAATAAATTTTGAATGGGTTAAGGCTTCATCATGGAGGTAGCCTCTGGCCAAATTACTCCCTGCAATGCAAATTTCCCCCTCGACATCTGCCGGTAAAACGTTTCCAAATTCATCCATAATATATATTTCGGTGTTGTCGAGCGGGTAGCCAAGGTTGATGCGGGTTGACGCGCCTATGATTTGCAAAGTAGCCCAAATGGTGGTTTCTGTGGGACCATAGACATGGTAGAGCGGTTTTTTGTAGTATCGTCTAATGTCATTGAGTAAGTTTTCGCTGAGCACTTCTCCTCCCAGGAGTAAAACTTCTAAGTTTTCCAGCCATGAATAGTTTTCGCAGCTTTCCATAAACAGTCTTAAGCGGGTAGGCGTTGTTTGTAAGGTGGTCAGACGCTGCTCGTCCATTAATCGGGTTATTTGGGCTGGATGTTCTTGGTCTTCCTCCTTAGTTAAATAGATGCTTCCACCTTGGGCAAGAACGACTAAAGATTCAAGGATGAAGATATCAAAGGAAAGGTTGGTTATGGCGCATATTTTGCTGCTACTGTTTAGTGGAATTTGTTTGCAAATGCTATGCAGAAACCCAGAAAGGTTAGCGTGCTCGATCATAACGCCTTTAGGTTCCCCAGTAGAACCAGAAGTAAACATGATGTAGGCGAGGTTGTGTCCACGATGTTCCGGAACAAAATTGCTAGCAGGGCTACTTAATAAATCTTCGACATAGACTACTTTTTGCTGGTGACTGAAAGGGGCGATATGTTTTGTGCTTTGAAGTATGAGCTTTGCCCTGCAGGTTTCAAGCATGTATTGAACCCGCTTTTCAGGAAGTTTATCATCCAAGAGGAGAATGGCGCCTCCTGCCTTCAGAATACCCAACATACTGGCAAGTAGTGCTAGGCATCTGCCTGTTTGCACGGCAATAATGTCGTCGGGTTTAACGTGATACTGGTTAACTAATTTACTGGCAATTTGTGAGGCTTGAGTCTCCAGTTCTTGATAGGTTTGGTTTTCATGTCCACAAACTAAGGCAATCTTATCGGGGGTAGTGTGAGCAATGTGGGAGATTAGATTATCAATCGTTGGTTTTGTGAGGGAATATTGGCCGTTAGAAGCGCGTGTATTTTCTGGCGTTAGCTTTGAGATATCTCCAAAATTATTCGACGATTCCAACTTCGATTGGCTGAAATTTTGTAAATGTCTGTGCATCTCTTGGAAAATATTATGGATGTTTTGCTGGCTAAAGATGTCTTGGGAAAAATCCAGGTTAATGTATAATTCCTGAGCTTGGTGATATTCCCAAATATATATGGCCAATGCGTTACTGGCTATTTTGTTGGGTAAAAAGAGGGCTTTAGAGTTTTCGCCATTGAAGGCCACGGTGTAATCGTGTTTCTCGAAAGATACCAGTAAATCGTTAATGCCATTTTCTAGGTGGTGTTGGTCCTTATAGATCAGGCTTCTCGGGCAACGCTGATGTCGGTAGTCTTGCAGTAGGCTCGATTTCATTTTTTCTAAGATTGTTGGGATGTTTTGTTCTGGGTCAAGGTGAAACCTAAAGGGCACTGTATTAGTAAATAAGCCAATTGTATTCTTGGCTTGGAAGTCTGGCCGGTTCAATAGGTTAATGCCTACGATGAGCTCATTTCTTTTATATAAGGTGCCAAAATACGTGAGGATAGCCGCCAGTAAAACTTGAAACAAAGAAACTTCGAGTTGCTTGGCTCTTTGTTCTAAAAGCATATAGTCTTCTTTTCCTAAGATTAACGTTTGTCGTTGGCATTTTCCCGAAGCTAGTGTTTTCCCCGCAAACAAGGGGGTGTAAGCAGGGGTTAGTTTTGTCTGCCAGTAGTGTAGGTCTTGTTTGAACTTTTCCGACTCCAAATAGTGCGTTTCTTTAAGTATTTGCTCTAGAAAGCAGCTGGTGGAGGCGTTGGTAATTTGCTGGCCCTTCACAAGACAATTGTAAATGTGTGTCACTCTTTGCAACAGCAAAGCAATCCCCCAGGAGTCTGTGGTGAGATGGTGATATTTGGAAAATAAGTAATGGGTCGTATCGGATATTTTTAGCAGCGCAAAATCCATGAGAAGATTTTGGGGCATAAAAGCTACGTTGGTGCTATGGATCATCCATTCGTAAGCGCTTTCCTGTGGGTTGGCGGTGTTAGAAAGGTCAACAAGAGGAACACGGTAGCAAATCTCACTGGCGATAGTTTGAGTTGGGATATTGTCGTTTTCCTGCAGGATTAGACGCAGGATCTCATTTTCGCTAGCGGCAATATTGATGGCTTCCCGACAATGTGCGTAGTGCAGCTGGCCCGGAATGGGGGAGTACCCAGCGATATTCATGACGGCTTTATTGGAGTTGGAAAACTGCTCAATCCACATGCTTTTCTGGGCGTAGGTTAAGGGATAATGTGTTGTCATAGCGTAAATTATAGCCTAGGTAGTTAGGATTTTACAGGATGTATAAGTTTTAGCAGCAATTCTTCTTATAGAATTAATATCTCAAGTACCCCCATCTACATGGGGAAGAAAATTAATCCCTCATGCTTCGAGTTACTTAGCGTTCGCTTAGAATGGCTGGTGCATCGATCTGGGGTTAGTTTACGTTATTAATTGTGCCATATTGTGCAACTATTGAATGGATAATGTTGCACAAATAGCAGACTTATTCCGATTTTTCTTAGTGAAATACTGTATTAGTTAAGTTTGGGAAATAGGGCGGCTAGGTAGAGAGGATAATTTAGGATGTTATTGTTCTTTAAAAGGTTCATGGCGGTGCATCTGGCAAGTTCAACTTGGTTATATCTTTCTCCAAAAATCTTCAGACTCTTCTTTTTTTTAGATATCCCAGCTTTTACTTCCAGCGGATAAATTTGTTGGTTTTCTTCAATCAGAAAATCCACTTCGGCTTGTCCCTCGCTTGTCCAAAAATATACAGGCAAATCATGGTGAGATTTAATTTCTTGAAGGACATAATTCTCTATGATTGCTCCCTTAAAAGAGTCAAAAAGAGTATTCCCCTCAAGGATAGATTTTGGGTCAATGCGACACATGGCTCCCAACAGCCCAGTGTCGAGTAGGTAGACTTTAAATATTTCATGATTTGCATAAGCTGAAAGCGGAAGAGAGGCATTGGAGATGTTTTCAACCTGATACACAAGCCCGCTATCTACCAGCCATTGGAGTGAATTCTCATATTCTCTGGCTCTTGCTCCCTTTCTGATGACATTAAATATAAATTTTTTATTGTCTTTAGCTAATTGTTCGGGAATATTATCCCAGATTCGAGAAATCTTAATGGCTTCAAATTGCTTTGTGTATTTTGCAAAATCCAAGGAATAACTTTTAATAATTTCCAATTGTTCGGCTCGTGCTATATTGTAGTTAAAGTTATTCTGGCGGTAGACATTGATGACTCCTGGCATGCCCCCTACGAGGAGATACTCTTTAAGGTAGCGAAGCAATTCGTTGTGAAGAGCTTCGTTGAGGGGTGCTGGGGTTTCTATAGATTCAAGAAGCTCTCTTAAATCTGGGCGACCGATAGCGCTTAAGAATTCAAAAAAGTTTAGAGGATAAAGTTGTAAGAAATTTACTTTCCCAACAGGGAATCCTCTGTTTTGTCCCAACTTAACTCCGAGAAGTGACCCTGCCGCAATGATGTGGGTTTCAGGGCTGTTTTCTTGAAAATACTTTAGACTATTTAAAGCAGTTTGGCATTCTTGAATTTCGTCGAAGATAAGTAATGTATTGTGGAGGTCAATTTTTTTGCCAAAGAGAAGTTCAATATCTTTTAAGATTCTAGGTGCAGAAATATTGTCTTGGAACAGAGAATGAAGCCTTTTGTCTTCCTCGAAATTTAAATATATGTAGTTTTTGTAATTACCACTGGCAAAAGATTTGATGATGTAGGTTTTTCCAACCTGCCGCGCTCCTTGCAGGATAAGTGGTTTTCGGTTTTTGGATGTTTTCCAAAGGAGTAACTTGGAATAGATATCTCTTTTCATAATGATAATAAGTGTAGTGCTTTTTTATTCTTTCGTCAATTATTCGTTCGAATAAGGTGTGCGTATTGCCAATTATTCGTTAAAATAAATGGCGTAAATGCTTTTCTGGGCGTAGGTTAAGGGATAGTTAGGTTCCATAGCGTAAATTATAGCCTAGGTAGTTAGGATTTTACAGGATGTATAAGTTTTAGATGAAGAAGAGGGCAACTCTAAATTGGAGTATTTTTAGTTAAAGGGTATTTAACAAATAGCTGTAGTGAGTTACCCTTTTGCTAGAAGTATGTTTAAATATTATGGGTAAGGTGAAAAAATTATTAAAGGAAGAGTATTATTAATTGAGCCTGAATATGTTTTATCTTACTTTATTCCCTGGATGCCGGTGGGAATAATAAGCTTAGCGGGATTACTGAGAAAGAATAAATATGAAGTATCAATTCTCGATAATGCATTAAAGCATTATACGGATATAGATTTGATTAAAGTTATTTCTAATGTAAATCCTGACATCATTGGAATAGGGGGGATGACTCTTCAATTTGTTGATATGAAAAGGCTTGCAAAGTTGATAAATAAGTCATTCCCAGATACTATGTTGGTGGGTGGTGGTGTTCATGTAACGGTTAAACCGGAAGAAGCGATAGACCTATTTGATATTATTGTTGTTGGTGAAGGGGAACATACATTATTGGAAGTTTGTCAGAGGTATATGGATACTTTAGATAGGTCAGGTCAGATATACCATGATATTGCTGGAATATGCTATAAAAGTGGAACTGGTGGTGTTCATTATACAAATGAAAGAGCGCTAATAAAAAATTTAGATGACTTGCCATTTCCTGCCTATGATTTATTGGATATGAAAGAATATGCAAATAATGATATTAGTTTTATTACAATATTAACGAGTAGAGGTTGCCCATTTGATTGTATTTTTTGTGCTTCCCCCTGCATTTATAAGCGTCAAGTTCGTTTTCACTCATCCGATTACGTTTTATCGTTAATGCAGTATTTATCGGGAACATACCAACGTAATCATTTTAGATTTATGGACGATATCTTTACCTTAGATCATAATCGGGTAATTGAGTTTTGTGCTAATCTAATAAGAAATGATAATAAATACGCTATGGATTGTTCAACACATGTAAAAGAAGATAATAGAGAAATTTATAAAATAATGAAAGAAGCAGGTTTTTTTCTAATTGGATTGGGAATTGAATCTGGTAATGACACTGTGTTAAAAAATATTAATAAAGGGATAACCGTTGATGACGCTATATCGTCTATTTATGCTATAAAAGATGTTGGCTTAAGCGTTCAGGGATTATTCATGATTGGAAATATTGGAGAATCTGAGGATACAATTATGGATACCATTAACTTCGCAGTCAAATATAATCCGCCATTAAATATGGGCAGGAGAATTGGGTCTAATATATTCCAGTATGCAACTCCATATCCTGGTAGTTTTTTTTATGATGTTTACAAGAATTTTGGGCACATTATCCCGGCGGAGAATGGAACGTTTCCACTTGAAACTCCAACATTTATTCCTTTTGGTTTAACTAGAGAAAAACTCATTGAATTATGGTCATTAGCTTGGAGAAAGGCAGAAATGGGAGTGTAATAAGCTATTCATAATGATATTAATTAACAAATATCAGTAATTTAATAATACAAGTTCCCCTGAGTTATGTTTTGATTAACAATTTCTTTTTCATGTAGAGTAATATAATGAATGGGTGTATTTATTTTATTATAGTATTGATTAACTATTTCAAATTGTGAGGGTAATGGCAAATATTTTAGGAAGGACGCTTTAGGTCTAGGAATGAAAGAGAAAATTGGTTCGAAATTACTTGAAGAAAACGATATATCAACGATTAAACATTCATCTAGAATCTTTGTTATAGGATCAGCTACAAGTTTATTTAAATATTCACGATTTTGTCTTTCATTTACGCCATTAAGAAGGAAGCAAGAATATATTTTTAGCTTAACATTTCCGGAAAATTCGAAATCAACACAAACTAAAACGCGCTCTTCATGAAAAAATGATAGCATTTTATCATTATGGCCATGAGTGTCCAGTAACTTCAAAATAGTTTCTTGATCACGAATTAGAAAATATAATTTAAAACGACTTTTAATAATATTTTGTCTTAAATCAATGCCATAAATAAATAATGGACTTTTGCTCAAATACAAAGAATTTAGAGTTTTTAGCATTCCTTGATTATAAGATATGTCAATATGTGAGTGGATAAAATTTAAAATGTTTTGAAGCTTTAGCTGATTCAAACTATTATAATATATATTAACTCTACCTGAATATATTTTACCATTCTCTATCTTATGAGATAGTTCTAGATAATTTACTAAGGGAGATTGTATCCGGTTAGAAATATCTATCCAAAATTGGTTTTCCTCAACTTGGAAAGTTTTTATGTAAAATTGATATTTTTTCACTAGAAGATTATTTATGGTTGATTGTTTCATTTTATATTTTATTTACCAATTATGATGCAGAATTTTTCAAAACACAAATATATCAAATACAATTCTGATATTGTATATATTTTTTCAATTTTCAATAAATATATTATCCACTAAAAAAACATAATACAATAATTTCATGAGTATCTACGATGATTACAATGGGGTGTAGTAAAAAAGAGCAAATTTCTTGGCGAGTATTGAAGCGATGCATATTGAAAAGTATACTATAAGATAAGGGGTTTCTAAACTAAGTGGTAGACATACAAAATCAACTTGAAAGTAAAATTTACACTAATGACTTAGGCTTAGGAGTAGAAGCCTATACGCCAGCCCAGTTGCAGTCCAATTATATAACCTCCCTCGATGAAAATTCGGCAGTGGGCGCCACCGCGGATGTGGTCTCTATCCAAGGGGCACAAACCACTATTACTAGCCAGCCAAGCATTTTTTCTGCGCTCTACCAGCGTGTATCCGACCCTAGTTTGGGGTACATTTTAAATGATGGGGTTTTAAATGAGCTGCAAACGTTTTTTGTGAAGCTCGACACAGCCTTTAATGCCTACTTAGATGCTACCAGAGGGCTTGGAAGTGCCGTAAATGTGGTGGTGGATGATTTTAACGCCTATACCCAAGAAGCCTTCCAGACGTTAGAGCCAAATGTGGCGTTAGCTAAAGTGCTACAAAAAGCTAGTGCATTAGTAAGTAGTACGCTTAGTAGCCTAGATACGCCCTACTTTTCGCAGATTTGCCAAATGTCCTCCAAGGCACAAGAGAATATAAAACAAATTAATAATAACCTAGCAAATTTGCTCCTTACAACTACGACCGAGGTTGTAGTTTCTGTGCCACTTCTAACAGGCGAGAGTACTCTTTTCTCCACGGTTACTATAGACAGCGCTTTAGCAGATTGTGAGACTCAATATCAAAAGCAGTTATTGCAGCAAACCGGTGTAAGTTCTGAGACTATCCCTGTTTGGGATGTGGCTAACGAGACTCTGGTTCGTCAACTTCTAGACCGCCAAGTAACCGTAGAGGGTGGTCCCAATGTGGCCAGTGCCTACAATGGTCAGAAAGACATGAATGTGCAAGCTTTTATTCAGCCAGCTGCTCCCGAAGTGGCGCAACTCTTAGAGAAACTGTATCAAGAAGGTAGTGTAACGCCAGATATGAGTCAGCAAGAAAAGGTGCTGGCCATAAATCAGTACCTAACTGCAAACTTTAGTTATGTTTCTGACAGCACCAGCGGTGCAGCGTGGAAGGAGCCTTCTAAGACCATCGCAGACCGGGGTGGTGACTGCGAGGACTTGGCAATCTTAATGGAATCTTTATGCCTGGCTGCTGGGGTGGAGAGTAACCGACTTCAGGTGTATGTAGACCCAGGAACCAAGGAAGTGCAGGGGCACGTGGTGTGTGGCTTTGTAACCGACGAGCAAAAGCTGGTTGAAATTGATGTTTCGCAAGAGCTGGCTACTGGTAATGTGCGTAGAACGATATCCGACTTTACTAGCCTAGATACAAGTGGTTTTGAGTTTAGTTTTGATGCGCACAACATATATTCAATTGATAGTAAAACAGGGGTAAATTTTGGGGTTTTTGAAGACCCTTCTACGCGAGGTAGTTTATATACAGCAGGAATTAATTTCGGTAGTCAGGTGGCGCTGAGTGGTGCTTTTAAGGTTGCGGAAGATGGTAGTAACTTAAAGGCATTTGGTGATCCTTATACGGCAAGTGAATTATTTGGCGCGCCAGTCCATTACACCTATTCTGGTTCCAGCAGGCTTATGGCTACTATCTATAAGATTGCCAACGATATGAGTTATGCACAATGGCAGATGTTGTGTGGTTCTTTTGCCATGTTAAATCAGGGAATGACCATCGACGATGTAACCGCTGTGGTAAATAATCTAAAGGATCATTCATCAAACAGTTTAGGTGGTACGAATGGAACTACAAAACAAAATGGTGAAACCCTTGGGGCTATCGAAAATTCTTATGTAGCACGGCTAATAAACAAACTCATTAAAGGGCAAGATGCGGGGAACCTTTTACAAGGGCTACAAGACCCAGCAACTTTGCAGACCACTCAAGGGTTTCAAAGTGGTTGGAGTAGTAATGGGTGGAGTGATGTTCAGGCTATTTTAGATGCGCGTTTCCCAGCGGTTAATGGTTTCTCAAGTGGCTATACAATAGACCAAACAGCAAGTCCGCCAATAGTCCATGCCTATTATAAACATACTGAGCATCGAGATGCTTGGAATGATAATCATTGGACTGATAGCTATTATTCCCGTGACTACTCCTTGTACGATGCCTGTAATAATCTCCCAGCAACAATTAGATATAGTGACTCAAACTGTGGAATCGGTTGTACTGATAAGGATAAATCCGACTCTTTTGGAAAAGCAACAAGTAATACTCTAGGAAGTGTTGTTTTGTCTACCTTGCCGAATCCTACAGTTTTTATTAATCAGGAAATAGCAAAAGCTGGCTTAGAGGGCATTGCAAGTTTTGCGGGATTTGTAAAAAATGATCAAGGAATTATTACTAATTTTAATGTGAGTATTGATCCAAACTTGCAAGCTTGGGCAACCTCGAAACAATTGAAATTTATGCGGGAAAATAGTGACCCCGCTTGGGTGGCTGGTATAATCGATACTTTAAAAAATAATTTTTCCACTCTTTTTGGTATGTCATCAGAAGTTGTAAATACATTAATAGATAATCTTAAAGCCACAAATAATCCTGCTGAATTAATAGATAAGTTGCAAAATCTAATTGGCGATGCTCCTCCAAGCGCAGATCAAAATGTAGTAAATGATGATTGGGCTATATTTCAAACGAAATGGGCTAATGATTGGGCAAATTTTAATCAGGGAACTCAGGGTTGGAATGCGGCAACTAGTGATTGGAATACAAAGCAAACCGCTTGGAATGCTGCTTGGTCTAGTTCTGGATGGGCGGCTATAGAGGCCACTCTGAATACCAAATACGGTACATACGGGTATACTGTCAACCAAGAGACAAAAAAAGTAACTTACAGTGATCAACCAGTTTCCTATTCCTATGGATCTAGTGGTTTAACGGGCGAATCAGCGGATCCTAATATTACGGCTGCAACAACAGCGTATGTAAATGCGAAGTATCCTGCGGGGCTTCCTTTAGATGCAACCTTAAATATATCGCCACATAATCCAACTTACGATGGCACTCAATTTACATATACGGGTAGTTATGACATAACGATTACCCACAACGTCAATTTAGTAGATGTACCTGGAATTTCAGCTGCTACAGTAAATGCGTTGCCGCTGCTTTCAAGTTTTATTTCAACGCAACAGGCGTCTGCCAACAGCATTTCTGGAGCGACGATTACGCCAATTTGCGATAGTCATGGATTTCCAACGGACTTCCTGTCAAATAGTGTCCAGAAGTTTATCGATGCAAAGGTTGCGCTACAAGGCTTATCTGGGACTGTAACTGCCAATACTTCAAATGGCACAGTAACAAGCTTTAACGTGGTAGATGCCTTTATTTTAAAAGAGAAGCAAGGAAGAGAGGATGTAAATAACCCTTTATTAAGTGTCACAGGTGCTAATGTTCTTAAGGTAGCAGATAGTTTGGGTAATATTTCTTTTAAGTTTTTAAGTGCAGATGCCTTTATGCAAGCAGAGTTGGTGAAAATAAGAGTTGGAAATAATACAACCGCCAATATGAGCCCCGTAAAAGATAGAACAGGTGCAATTACTAGTTATATAGTGGCTGAGCCAAATCCAGTCTTTACAGAGACCCCACCAACTGCAGCTCAAAACCAAATAGATTCTGACTGGAGCAATATAAAAAATGTTTGGAATCAGGCTTGGAGTGATTATAAGGGGCAATTCACTGGCGACTGGACAATAGCCCAAAATGCGTTTAACTCTGCTTTAGCTGATTTTAACTCCACTACCAAAGGATGGCCTGCAGTGAAAGCCGCCTTAGATTTGCTTCCAGACTATGAGTCTGGCAATTATGCAATCAATCAGGAAACTAAACAAGTAATAAACTATGATCCAAAAACTACAAAGTATGACTATGCTGCAAGTAATAGTTCGAAAATTGAGGGAACCCTTTATAGAGGGACAACCGATAATTATTTAGTAAGAGGACCGAACGACACCTATTCTCCCGCCGAACAGGCCTATATAGACTCTATGAACATTTACCCTGTAAATGTTGACACGGGGCATAGATATTTGCCTAAAAATGTAACAGTGACTGTAACACAGCATAATACACCGATTGCTGTAGCAGGGACGAATCCCCAAGAGTATATTTTTGATGGGCAATATGATGTGAGGGTTCAGACAGATAATTCACTGGCTACGTTGCAGGCTGATTTTCTAGCGGAATGGAATGCTTCAGGTTGGAGTGCTGTTAAGGATTCTCTCTATAACGTATATTGCCCAAATGGATACTCAGAGGGATACGTATATTCAATAAACGCAGAGAGTAAAACTGTAAGTGTTAATAAAACTGATGGTTTATATGTTGACATTGGTTATAATGCCCAAAATGACATAATAGAACCTCCAAACCCAGATCCAAATGAAGGTCGTGCAATCTCTGAATATTCAGCAAGTCATTCAATTCCTTCTGGATGTACGGTTTCTGTGGCGGGAGAAGCCACGGGTCATACGGAACCAGATGGTTTGCAATATACTGGAACGTACACTGTTTATATTTCAGGTACACCCACTTTAGAAGTGGCGTGTAAGGATACTGCTGCAAAAGATATAGCGGCGAAGGTTCCCTCCTTGACTGAATTTATCCAAACCGAATTAGGCAACTATAACCTTACTGGGGCAAGTGCTACAGCTGTAGCAGGCGCTCAAGGGTTTGTCGATCATTTCGATTTTTCTAATCTTCCTAGCAGCACGGATACTACGACTACCTTTAGTAATATTGGTAATGTCCCCGCCTCGGTTAAGACACTATATCAGGGGACTTCGGATATATATCAATCGGCAGCTTACACGGCGTATATAGCGTCACAGAATTTTCCAAATAATCAGATTCCCGCTTATGGACAAATTGACGTCACCCCAGTGGTGGTAGCGACCAATGAAGCAAAAAATATATATTCTGCCGACTATGTAGTGAACTCGACAATACCCGTTTACACGGATTTAATTAGTACCGGTGTTGTAGGTAAAACAGTAAATTCGCATGTTATTACAGAAAGTGATATAAACAATTTACAAACGTCTACTCAGTTTATCGCCTCTCAAACGGCTTTAGACCCCACGTACCTTGATGTCATTAAAGATTTAAATAATCATAATCTGATTAGCAGTTTTGGCGATATATTGCCAGCCTATACCGCTCAAGAATTAACAAAAACAACGTTTCTTGGTGCCGACATAACCTCATCAAGAGTGAATGGAAATGCTGTTTTTACGTTCAATAATGTGGATGAGTCATTTATTAAGTTCGAGGAAGAAAACTTAGCTGTGAATGGACACAAGTTCCTTGTTGGTTCCGGAACTGATATTAGTGCGTTAACAGATGCCTCTGGAGTCGTTGGGTTCCAATTTAATAATCTTGCTGATTTTATTAGGCTTGAGCAATCCGTTAATTCATCGTTGTTTTCTGGTAAAGATATTGCCGTAAATACCAATGGGGCTGGAGGCATTACAGGTTTTACGGTTACAAATAATCACATCAACCTTTCAATTGGCGATCAGGTGGCCAAGAAAATGACTGATGATTGGATTGCTTTAACGAATAAATTACCCGTTGCGTGGACGGATTTGAATAATGCTTGGAAAACAGATTGGAAAACTTCTTGTTGGAGTGCACTTGAAACGGCTTTAAATAATAAGTATAAAACAGCGTATACACTGCAGCATGGTCAAAGCATAGGTTCATCATATGTGGTAGATTTAGAAACTCAAACAGTTACTCATAACTGGACTACGTTACGTAAAGAAGAAAAGAAGGGATGGTTTGGTGATGTTTACCAAACAGATTATTATACTGATTCTCATACAGAGACTTTTACCTTAGAACAAGCCTGTGCAAATGTTGGCATAGATAAAGCAATGTTACCACTGAATACTAATGGTAGTATTAAAACAATTTCAAACTTTATTTCTTCGGAGCAGATTTCAAGTAATAAAATAGAAGGTGCAACAATAACTAAAGCGAATGTTAAAACAAATGGCCACGGGTTCGTTACCGATTTCCTTTCGCAGGCGGTTAATCAATTCATTACAAATAAAACATCATTACTGCAAGGTATGGAAACAGCTATTGCTAATGTGTCTGGTGGTATTGTGAATAGCACAACCCCCTTTAAGTTTAGTGAAGTTGCTTCAGTTTTTCGCACCAATGAGTTAAGTAATATTAGCTTGGCAAACAATATTGCTTCAGGTGTCGCTAATTTGGTGGATGTAACTCCTATTTCTACCACACTTAATGGTGTTACTGGTTTTACAGCTGTTATTAAACCAGCCATTGTCCAATGGGCTAGAGCCGTTACCACCGAGAACTACAGTGTCTACAATGCTTCAATGGCAACTATCGTTAAAAATGACTGGACTTCTTATGCAGCGCAGTGGAATGGTAGCAGTATATTAGCTGACCTAACCGCCAAGTATTATACTGGCTACACGATCGACCAAGATGCTAAAACAGTAACGCACTGGAATGATTCCTCTCCTGTTTCTGTTGATATTAGTGACAAAGGAGATCTTGGGGAAGCAGCTGCCTACAAAGCTGCTGTGGATGAGATAAGAAAAAGCTTAGGTATTTCAGCAGATAAACAGGTTGAGTTGCTAAGTTTTTCAAAAATTTTTACACCTGCAAGTACGGATCCAGTAACTCCCTCAAGTCTAACTTGTTCTTTTTCTGCAATAAGGATTACCGAAACAAATTCTTTTAGTTCCTTGGGATTAAGTACCGCGATACAAAATTTGCCGCGACCGGCAGATTTTGTGGGTAACGAGATGGTAAAACTAAAGCAACAGGGTTGGCTAGCCAGCATAACTCCCAAAAAAGGTGCCAATGGTATGGTTACCGATTTTGCAGTTAGTCTAGATTCTAGCACCTCTTCCCCAGGATCTTGGAGTAGTGACTTTACTGGTATTGATGAGCAAAATGGCTATGACCCTACTGTCTCTTCGGCCAATTATGCAGGTGTTTGCTATAAAACCATAAACTATGAAGCGATGCAAAGTAAAATGGAGGCGGTGCAAGCCGAAATTATTCATGGTCTCTTGATGTCCATGATTGGAGAGGCCCTTCAAGATGTGACCAGTACTGTAATTAGTGTCATTTATGATACGCAGAAGAGTTCAGTTGATATTTTTACGACTAAGAAATATTCAGAATATATGTCTTACAATATTGGGAAGTTGGATTCGTCTTTAAGCGAATATGTAAATGACATTACTAGCTACAACCAAAACGTTCTGCAAATAAAAATGGCCAGTGCGAAGCAATTGGCCACTACAAAAGTTGCCGGTACTACTGATAAGAACAATGAGCAAAGTTTGCAGAAAAATACTTTGGTGGCCAAATATCAACTTGGCTTACAAAGTAATATGGCTAAGGTTACGGCCGATATTAACCATCAGATTTCTAATGTATTAACCATGAAAATGGCCACTTTGGCTACTTCCAACAACCCCTTTGATAGAGCCAGAGCTACGATTATGAAAGATATTATTTATAAAAGTAATACTGGCGGATTTGTAAAATCTAAAGATGATGTTACCGGTAAGGTGAATTTTGGCCAAGAATTGGTGATTGGATTCACTGCCGATTTAAATGATTTAAAAGAAAGAGAGATGGCCTACCAAATGGTACAAGCAGCGGCCAGATCGGTCATTGTTGCGGCCATTAAGCAATCGTTTAATGTCAATGTAAGTGATGCAAACGATGCGTTTATGTCTGTTTTAGATAAGTTTGCTCAAATTGGGATGACGATGGTGTCTTTGAATTTTGACAGTATGTACGCTAAGTCTCAGTTGGACAACGCTATTATCGATGCCAAGAAGGCTCTAAAAGATGCCGAAGATACCTATAAGACCTTTATGGATAATAAGGCTAAACGCGAAGCAGGTGGGATTATGGGGTTTATTAGTACCGCCATTCTGGCTATAGCGGCCGTAGTTGCTATTGCCATGACGATAGTCAGCGGGGGTGCATTAGGGGGGCAAGCTTGGGCCTTGTTTTCTTCTGCTTCTGCCTGGGCAGCTGGTTTTGGTTTAGCTGGATCTGCCCTCAATCATAGTGTACAGATGTCACAACTTCAACTACAAAAAAACCAATTGGAGAGTCAAACTCAGGCTTTCAAAATTGAAACTTTGAGACAAGCTTTTTTAAAGATGTTACAGGAAGATGGTTCCTTACAGAATAAGGTTGATTTAACGAATCCAAATGATCCACAAGCTCATACGCAAAGGATGGCCGCAGCTATGAAGAAAATGGTATCCGAAATGTGGCAGATGGTAGCTTTGTTGGGTGGAGATGGTGTGATAAAAGATAAGGGAGGTGGCTTTAAGAGTGCGGATGCCGCAAAGATGGCTCAGATAAGGTCTCAGCTCATGCAAATGCAAAATACCATGTTGGCTCTAATGATGATTGAAGAGGCGATGGCTGATGTGCATGACATAACGAATCAGTTGCTGCTTGGGGTGAGTACCAAGACAAAGCTAATGCAAGCAGTTCAGTCTGCAATTACCAGTACCTTCCAATTAGTAAATAATGCTGCAACTTTTCAGCAAACCCAAACTTATGCAAAAGTGCAAGAAAATAACAGAGTGGAGCAAGCTAATAAGAGTTTAGAACAAGTTAATAATGCTATAAGTACAGCAAGTAATAGCTTTGCATTAAGTTTAATTGCACAAGCAGTTGCTGCCTATATTGGTGGTACTGCTGGAACAGTGGTAAGCGTTGGTGTAGCAGTTATTAATTATTTTCAGTCGCAAAATAGTTTCAATTTAGCTAACAGACAGTATCAAGATTATAATAAATGGCAGATGGACTCTCTTGACCCATTACTAAAAGAAGATAAGGAAAATGATACTAAACGTTTACAAGAGAAACTGGGTAACCCAGTAAAGAAAATGAGAGACAAAACCGCCGATCGCTTAGCGCAGATGGAGAATGATATAAAGAGGGAAATAAATAAGCTTAGCTATAGCAATGCTACCATGGATATTGGCAATGGGATGAAAGGTATGGATCCCAGAGTAGCCGTAAATACTTCAAAAGCAATTGCCCAAATTATGACGCAAATGATGAGTATGTTAACGATTGCCAAGTCTTTAGAGGATGTGCGTGAATTTATGATCAGCATGATGTGGGGGGTAAATGTAGGTTCTGGGTTTAGTAAATTGTTGCAGGGTGCGCAAAATTTCCAAATGGCGATGACGGCTGCGCTTAATCTAAGGATGGAGCAGATAAAGGTAGATGTTCAAGCGAACAACCGAATAGAAAAAGCGAAACAGGATATGGAAGAAGCCCAAAGGGCAAAAGATAATGCTGGATGGGATGCGTTATTCACAATAGGGATAGCCGTAGCTAAAGAAGTGGTTAGTGGTTGGAATAAGGGTGCCGATAAGCTTACAAGTGAACAAAAAATGGCAAATCTTGGGATTGGTTTAGTTCAGACTAGTTATCAAATAATGAAAATATCAAGCGATTTTGCTCATGAACAGGACTTGGCAAATAAAGGTCAAGAAATGGGGCAGTTAGAAAAAGCTCAACAACAACTTATGGATATGTTTGATAAGTTGTTTAAGGAAAACGAAGATGACCCCCTTGTGAAGGTTATTTTGGCAGGCCTGAAGTCTATGAATACAGGCCTTGTGGAAGGTTCTTATGGAGGAAAAATTACTCTAAATTCAAGCTATTCCTCGGAAATAAGTGATGCGATTACTCAGGCTTTCTCACTGCGAGAGGCAGTAATTGAGGCATTACAAGCTAGAGCTGAAGTTTTAGACGAGGTGCGCTCTATGGTGTTTAACTCAGCATCTATGGCAGAAAATTTTCAGATGGCGACCATTGCCAATAATATTTGGCAGCAAGCAGTAGGAATGATGTTAAATGTTGCTACGCAAAATGTTCAAGATTATGTGACAAGATATAACGCTGGAGTAGATGCGCGTAAAAAGCTAGAAATTGCTACGATTCAGGCGACACTTGGTAAGAGTTACGAATTACTGGGCGGCGCCTTGAATGCTGTAAATTCGGGGAATTACGGGGATACTGGAAAGGATATTAATTATAAAGGACTTATTGATGCGAGTATTGGCTTCTTAAAGACTATGGATATGTTTACTCAAACCAATAAAGCTCGTGATGGAGTAAGAGATCGAGAAACAGCTAAGATAGGGCCAAGGGGGAGTATTAAAGTTAGTGCAAATAGAGCGACGGGGTTAAAAGCACAAATCGCGTATATGGCTAGGGCGACTTCGGATATGGGAATCTATAGTGAAATACAAGATTTAAGGACAAGTGAACAAGCCCAAAATGCCCAGACTTGGCGTGATTATGAACAGCAGATGATGAAAATTGTGGCCTCAGTTTTAAAAGAAATCTTCAAGTTGGTAGATGAAACAAAAAAGATTGAGATGGTAAAAAAGGTAGAAGAAAAAAATAAAGCGGCCCAGTCAATTCCTCATGATAATAGTGAAAGTATTTCAATAATTCCAAGCACGAATAGTACTTCATCAAATCCAATAAGTGATAGCACATTATTAAAAACACTAATGAAACCAGAAAGTTTTGCGACTCAATCAGGAAGTGCGGCTGAGCTATTAGATCCATTGAATCGTAATATTTCGGCATCAACTAGTGCAGGTGCTCCCATCTCATTAACTGAAAGTAACAGTGAGAAAGTACCGAAGGTTGCTGGTGAAAATAATATCGGATCACCTAATGACAAACCGCAGATTGGGGAGAAAAATCTTGCGGATCCAACTTTATTAGAAAAATTAGTAAGAGGTGCTGGTAGTTTATCAGCAGAGTTAGATAAAGAAACAAAGCGATTAAAGTCGCACGCTGGTGATACTAATTTTAAGGCAGAACTCTATAGTCGGGATGCTAAAGCGTCGTATGCCTCAGCAGTAAGTGGTATTAGCTTTAGTAACTCAGATATTGCTGAAGGACAGAATTCTTGGGATGCGGCAAGTAGTATTTTGGAAGAGGCTAATTCCCTAAAGGCAGATAAGATAGATCAGAAAACTGTAGCTACAAAGACTTTAGAAGCTGCAAAGAAAGCCCAGCGAGATGTTGCGGGATATAATTTTTTGGAAACAGATAGCGAGGAAAAAACGCAACAGAAGATTAATAAAATAATGGCTGATTTTGGCGAGTTTAGGCCAGGATATATTGACTTAGGGGCAATACGCTCAATGAAAACTGATGCTGTAGAGTTTTTAGCCAGCCTCCTCTCTAAACCATCTAATCCAAGCGATGCTGTTGCGAGGCAAGACGCTTCTTCTCAAGTGCCCCCACATGCTAGTGCTCCAGTGAAGGTGCCCCAAATACTAGCCAAACAGGAGGAAAACACGAAGGCTAAAGAGCAGGTTACGGAGGAAGTTGTAAAAGAAATCAGGCAAGACGAGTCGCAAACGTCTAGCACAGCCCCCGTAACGGCAAGTACCAGCCAAACGGTAACGACGGGTGTCGAGACGAATGCTGGTTCTTCGTCGGTAAATGCAGCGCAGCTACACCAAGCGCAGTCTGTGGGAAACACCAGTAACGGGGTACAAGTTTCAAAAGCTACCAATGCCTATATCGGCGATGAACAGGTGCAAAACCTGAAGTTGGCGGAGTTGCAGAAGCAGTTAAAGGAAATTGCCGCTTTTCTGGAAAAAGCAACTTCTCCCTTCACGCAGAAGGAGGGGGCGGAGGGCAGTAAAAAAATGGCCGGTGAGGTGCTGCAAAAGGTTTCAGCCTTTGTGACGGTTCTCAACCAGAGTGCTGCTTCTCAAAGTAGCGAGATGCAGCAAATTATACAAAAACTGGGTGCCTTAAAGTCTAAGGATTCCCTAACTTTGGCTGATTTAGACCCATTAATGAAAGAGATAAAAGTTGCCGTAGAGCAGCTTGAGAAGCACTTAAATATTGAACGACTAATAATCCCCGAATTGCAAAAAATAATGGATTTAATGGACTCAATTAACTTAACCAGAAAAGATGGCAATATTGAAAAAATAATAAATAAGAAGTTCCACCCAGATCCTGAAAAAGATGTAACGCTGAAATCTGATGCTCTAATAAAGCTAAATAAACCAAAAGAGGTTTTATCATATTTTAAGGCCAATATGACCATGACCAACAAAAATATAGAGTTGGCCAAACAATTTATGTCTAGTGTAAGTATCGCTAAAGAAACCGCGGACTTGTTGCCGTTGATGGTGGATATACTCAAAGAGTCAGATGTGAAAAAGGAACAGAAAGAGAAAATAATCAAAGATATTTTTACGATAAGAGGTGAGCCAAAAGGTGGAGAGCTAAAAGCAACCGTGTCTAAAAATATTGCTTTTCTGGCACAGGCAGTGGCTGGTGGCTTACTCCCTGCCAATGGACATGAGGTTAAAGATATTCTAAAAGACCTCAAGCTTATTTTGGAGAAAAAAGGAAATGAGGCCGTGAAAAATGAATTGGCCAAGAGTTTGCTGGAGATGGAAGAACATTTGCCACCTAAAACTCAGGCCGAGATTAATGATTTGTTGAAGAGTTTAGATATCAAGCAGGGGGTGCTAAGTAAGCCAAAGCTAAACTTAGCGCAAGCTAAAGAAATTTTGGAAACGCTGACCAGCCAAGTGCTCTCGGAAGAACAGAAGATAAAGGAACTCTTAAAGGGTTCACCTGAACATATTCTCGAAATCCTGCAAGGCAACAACAAACTTATCAATCATAATCTGGGGTTAATTATGAAAATGTCTCATGGCTGGAACAATGCAGATTTAGGGGAGTTTATGAAAATAATCGTCGATCTTAAATTAAACGACAAAGAAAAACTAAAAGTGCAAAATACCAAGCTCAGCAGGCTTACGACGTTTGTGAAAAAAGAAGAGAAGCAGGGGACTAAAGAGATGCTCAAATTGCTCTCCAGTTACCATGATTTTCTGAAGACACCCGAAAGCAAAGAATTGCTACATAAGTTTGCGGAGTATATAAATGAGAAATAATCTAAGGGCGGATGGGGGCAAAGGTTAATATGTCAGATAATGTTAAATATTTAATAGAACAAATTATAAG
This sequence comes from uncultured Candidatus Marinamargulisbacteria bacterium, assembly GCA_903902445.1. Taxonomy (GTDB): domain Bacteria; phylum Margulisbacteria; class Riflemargulisbacteria; order GWF2-35-9; family GWF2-35-9; genus CAIUUT01. Next base: position 12,878 of record CAIUUT010000073.1, on the reverse strand, counting down.
CCAAAATGAAGAGGAAAAGCTAAACCCAGATTTTGTTCAAGAATTTCTGGAGGTTTTGGATCCTGATAATAAGCTGGTAAAGGCTATAAAAGCCGAACATGCACAAGATAAAGCTCAGCAATCTTTGGCACACAATCAATCCCTACAACTGGGAATGTCTATCAATACTCCTGAAAGCATGCCTGAAGCGATGCTAATGGGTAATGCCAGCTACGACGCGTTGCTCAGCGTGCTGGCATTTTATCAGAAAAATCCGAGGAGTGTAGTGTTGCAAAAAGAAACCATCGTCAAATATTTAAGCAAAGTCTTTATAGAGAGCAATACGGTAGGATTTATTGAACATTTAGGGACACTTAGTCAGCAGCTACCAGAAAACATAAAAGCCAGATTTTATGATAAATTGCTGCTCAATATTCCTGGACAAATCCAAGGTTCGCAAGACTTTTCTACGGCCTTAAAGCAAAGCTTATTGCTGGAGAGTCTGACAGAAGAGCAGAAAAAATCGCGAGAGCTGGATAAGCAAATTTTAGAGAACCTATTTTATGAACTCATTACCCGTTTGGATAAAGAGCAAGTTCCTAGCATTATTGATCAGTTACATTTTAATACAAAACGAGCCTTGTTAACTCGCTTAATACAAGAAAAAGGACGCGGCGATCGGCTAGGCAAGCCGGAATCACTCTATGAATACTTACGCAAGGAAGATGTACATGTTTTTTCAATTATTGCAGATTTGGAGGATATTCAGAAGATTTCGCTGGATGGCGTGAATATATTGTTTAAACTGTGCCAAAATATTCGGGAGTCAATCATTCACAGTAAAGGTGATGAGCAAAACTTACAAAAGCAAATTAATAACATCGCCTTAGAAATCGCAAAATGCTTGAATGTGGAGCTGGGAAGTTTAAGTGACGAGTATCCCTTTGCAAAACGCCTTAAGACGATGACTTCTATAATCGCTAAGCTAATACACCTAGAACAGTACACTACCTCCGAGAAGAAGATACTGGAGATGACTCATAAGGAGTTAAGTCGTTTAGAGACTTATTATAATGTATTGCCAGAGTCGATATATTTTATAAACCGTTTATTGCGAGCGTCTAACGATGCTGGCTATATGCTAGAGGATAATCAGGAATTTCGGGAACTTCTAGCACAATATAGTGGTTACGAGATGATTGCGGTAGGATACATCGACTATATGTTAGAAAACAAGCTAGATATAACGGCTCCCGAGAAAATTATTAAAATGAAAGAAAAATTAATAAAATCTTATGAGAAAAATAATAATATTTATTTGGTGTCGAGCTTAAGTGGGTTTTTGCAAGTAAAGGCTAGCCAAGTTATTGATAGCTTGGTGCAGCAGATATGGCAAAGAAGTAAGTGAAGATGGGGGTAACGAATTGACTCAAGAAATAATGGATAAATTAACGCGAATTGCTAATGAAGCCCAGCAAATTATGAAAATTGCGCTGCAGGCGGATTTAGAGGAAGTCCCGGAAAGTTTTCGGACAGAGGACGAGAAAATTCTTGAACTATACAGGAATGGAAAAAAAATGTTTGAGCAAATTAATAGGACCTCCGAGCTTTTTGATTTATCTATTTCTGCGCAGGAGCGCAATAAGAGACTTGACGAACAGTCCCAGGAGTTGTTTGCATATTCCATGATGCCTGAGATAAAAAGTAACAGTATGAAGTTTAAGATTGACCCTTATGAGATTGAAGTTAGGGTAGATAGAAAATGTTTTGTATACTTGAGTTTATATATAGATTCTCATTTGGAGAGTACAACGTTATTATCGGTGGCTTCGGATTTTTCAACGATGCTTAAATTATTAGAGAAGTTTTATATATGGTTTGAGATTAATAAACAACCGTATAGTGAGTTTGTTAAACTTTACGAAAATATTAAATCTGTGGCTGATACCTTCCAACCAGAATGGGTCAGGTATTATGTGCTGAAAGAGGAAAAGAAGAGTGCTTTAGATGATTTGTATATTGCGCAAAATGATGTGGAGGAGGTCTTGGATAGTTTTAGAAAAAGAACCTTCGGATTGGAAATGTATACCCTGATTAAGAACAAGGATATTAATGGTATTTTTGCTAAGAGCGCAGAGGCTTTTTCTCAACAGGGAATTGACGCCTTGGAAAAGGGCTTAAATAACCCAGAAATTCAGACCTTTATCGAAAAAATAACTAATGGCAGTGACAAGGGGATGAGTGTTCAGGAAGCTCTAGCCACCAGCGTTGCTATTAATGTGCAAGGTTATACCTTTAAGACAAAGTTGCTCAAACTCCAAAAAGAATTAAGCCAGATTGAAGCAGAACTCAACTATAAAGCAGAACTTCGCAACACTAAGATTTTTCATTACCATCTCTTAAAAGAAAGTTTGGACCAAAATAATGAAGAGGATTATTTTAAGCTAATTCTCATCGCCCAAAGGGAGGATAAAGAAAAAATAATTAGCTATCTGGAAAAACAGAATGATAATTACTTTCGAAAAAGAAACAACATCTTGGCGACAACTTTGTTTGAGGGGTGGTTGCTTTTTGATGACGAATTCAAAAATAGGGTAGCTCCTATTGTTTTTGCAGAGTTATTTTCCTCCATGAAAGAACTTAATATCTCACCTCAAGTCAAAGAGGAATTGGAAATAAAACTCAAGGAGCAAGTGTTGATGTTTAGGGACCTGCAACCAGCTCCGGCTCATGTTTTGGACGATGCTCAGGTTTTAGCTATTCAAAGGATAGCTGACGATTTATACAATAAGAATGCTCGGGAAATAGCCGTTATCATAAACGAGTTTCAAGAGGAGGAAGTCCCAGAACAATTAGCTGGGTTGCTGAGTTCGCAAATTTTAGAGGAAGTGGGGAGTTACTTGTTATGAGAGACTATATTGATAGACTTAAAACTGTAGCCAATAAAAAAGAGTTAGATCTAGCCTTAGAGGGCTATTTGCATGATTTAGCCCAAGGAATGAGGAAAATTAGTGCTAGCGATGTAGCGGTATTCGGAAGTCTGGCGCACCTTTTTAGTAATTATTATAACAATGTTTTTCCCGATTCCAGACAGGTGAGGAGGCTTAATGAAGCTGTCTTTAATTTATTTGAAAAATACATTAAATCGCCAATGCCGGTTGAGATAAATCAGCTATTAATTGGTTTTCCTTCGGAGTTTATTTCCTATATGTTGCAGAGAACAGGGGTGGGGGAACTAAGAGTAATTTTACTGGTAGGCACCATCCAAGAGCAGTTAAAAAAAGATGCAGTAAAGAGGGGCTCTCAAGAAATTTCCGATGCGCAGATGAAAGAAACGGAATTGTTGGTGGAGGTTCTGCAAAAGATTGAGAAAAAATTATCGCCTGAAAACTTGCAAAAGAAAAAAGAGGAGTTCGATGAGCAGTGGGAAAAACTGATGCAGGAAGAAGGAACGCTTAGTAAAACCAAGGCTTCGCTTAAGGCTATGAATGACTATATGGAAAGAATAGAAGAAGAAATGCAAAATATGCTGTTGGCCAATCCACCGCCCAAATATGACACGATGACCGTACAAAACTGGATTGAGGTTCTTAGTGATGGCGAGCTGTTTGACTATAAACAAACGATCGATATTGACCTTCGTGCCAAGGTGCAGGCAGAAGTGATTCAGCCCACGGCAAGTGACTACAACCTTAAGGAAATAGATAAGCAAAAAAATAGAGAATTGGAGCAGAAGCTTCAGGCTCAGACGGAACCAGAATATATTGAAAGCAAAATCAAAGTTAAGAAAGATAGTCACTTGGTGTCGGGAGAGTATTCGCCCCAAGATGCGCAAAACTTCGAATCAACCGTAGATTTTTCTTCTTTGCAAGTTGCATCTACCCCAACAAAAAAGGAATTCCCCCCAACAGCAACCGAAGAAAAAACTCACTATGAAGCTGATGACATCATTAAAGATATAAAGAGCAAACACAAGTCAGGCCAAGCGATTTAATCAATAATTAATAGTGAAGAGTGAGTGGAATGAGGGTAATGCCTATCTTGAAAGCGTTTACTCTTTATTTGCTGCTTTGTCTTGATTTCTTTTGGCGGCAGCGAGGCTGGCTTCTAGGTGTTTCTTTGTTCTTCTTAGAAAAAGTATTTGTGGTAATTTAAAGTAGATAACTAAGAAAAAGCCGATTGCAATAATCAGAAAGAAAAATATCATTTATTCTTAGATTTATTATTCTTTTTGTCCTGAGTAGGCGGCGGTAATTCTTCGGGAATGTGCTCCTCGTCAATATATACTGGCATTTTGTCTATATCGACAATAAAGGGTCTTTTGGCTTGTCTGTCTTGGCGTATGGCTAGTATGAGTAACCCCAATAATACTAGTACCAATGGCAGAAAAAATAATCTAATTAATAAGGTAGCTGTCATAGAAATATATTATAGCAGATTTTTGGGAATTGAGAAAATAATAGAAAAACCTTTTTCTGTCTCTATCCACAATTTTCCACCATGCGCCTCCACAATATTTTTAGCCTTATCTGTCCCCTTATTAAAAGAGTTAATCGTGTTGGTAAAATCACTTTCCTTAATGGTTTCTTCAGGATTCTCAATACAGAGCAGATTAGAATTGCCTGTTTCTCTTTCTTTGAGGTGGAGGATTAACTTGCCTTTTACCGAAAAATTGATGGCTTTACTAAGTAAATTTACTAAGGCAAAACTCATTTGTTTTTCGTTAATGAAGATCGTCTCAACCGCCTCGTCTACAATGCTCGCCACCGAAATGTTTTTTGCTTCCGATAAATCCGCAATGGCTTCTAGTACGTTACTGGCAAATTGAAGTGCATTAACTTCGGTTTTTTCTGCGATTAGGTTGGTGTTTGAGGCTTCAGCCAGACCAGCCTCCGGTAGAATGAGTAATATCTTGTAAGCCTTCTCTCCTGGTTTTCCCTTAAAGGTGTATGCCGAAATAGTCAGCTTATTGTCTCTTACGTTCAGAACATCTTTGGCAATTTTACCGCTTGCTATGGCCTTTAAAAGAGGGCTGCCTTCCTTGGTGAAAACGCCATCCAGTATGATGCTGCAGGGTTTATCCATAATTTCAATATGCTTTAGCCCTAAATATTCTTCAGCTTTGGCATTGGAATAGACAATGCTCAGTTCTTCGCTAAGTATCATAATCCCTTCGATAACATTATCTAAGAGAAAAAATGAAAGTTCATTGGCATTAAACATTTGCTCTCCTTATTTCTTTAGTCAGGTAGAATTTTAATTTCTACTCGCCTGTTTTTCGCTCTATTTGCGTCACTATTATTTGCTGCAATCGGCCTGTTGTCAGCGTAACCGATGGCTACGAGTCGCTTAGGATTTATATTATTGGTGTTGATAAAATGTTTTACAACGCTACTGGCTCTGGCTGAAGATAATTCCCAGTTGGAAGGATACTTTTCCGTTGAGATAGGGATATTGTCGGTGTGGCCCTCTATCGATATTTTGTAAGGATATTTCAAAAGAGCCTTGCCAATGGTATTTAAAATAGGGGTGGCTGACTCTAAGAGGTTGGCTTCTCCGCTAGCATAGAAGATAGAGTCGTTTACAATAATTCGCACCCCATTGTTATCTAGTTGTGTGCTTATATTATTATTCATGCCAGTTCGTTTTAGTTCGCTATCTATGGCTTGCTGAATATCCGACAAATTTTGGGCATCGGTTTTGCCTAATTGCTCAATTTGTTTCTTGGAAAGCAGCGCTTTTTGCATCGACTCAATGGATTGTTGGTATTTTACTTTACTGGTTGTTGACATGGAAAAGAGTAAAACAAAGAAGATAAGCAGTAAGGAGAGTAAGTCCGCGAAAGAAATAGTCCAGCGAGGAGAGCCTCTTTCTACTAACTCAACACTTAATAATTCCGAACCCTTTTTCTTTGGTCTAGGAGCTTTTTTTTGTTGCTCAACGTTTACTTGACTAGAGAAATATGGATTATTTGCCATTGTTATTCGAGGTTGTGTTGCTAATAATTTTTACTTTTACTCTGCTTTTCAGAGGTAGATAGGAATTTAATTTTGACTCGATGACTCGGGTGCTTTCGTTAAGCCTTAAAGAAAGTACTCCTTCTTTAATGGCAATCATCAAGAGTATTTCCTCGTTCATTCTAGTTTTTAGTTTCTCTGCAATAGGTAGAAAAATAAGGTTAGCTAGGATAGCTCCATAAAATGTGGTGATAAGGGCTACAGCCATGCTTGGTCCCAGCGAAGAGGGATCGGAAAGTTTAGTAAGCATCTGTACCAAACCAATAATGGTGCCCACTAGACCAAAAGCGGGAGCATAGTTGGCCATTGATAAAAATATTTGCTGTCCCGCCGTATGCCTGGCTTTCAGTGCTGCTATTTCAGAATCGAGCAGTGTTTCCATAAGCTCTATGTCTAGCCCGTCTACTACCATAGAGACCCCATGCTTAAGGAAGTTGTCGCCTATTTTCTGCTCTTCTTTTCCTAAACTTAAATTTCCGCCTTGTCTGGCTTTTACAGAGAGTAAAACGATGGCTTCAACTATTTCCTCTAAAGATCGGATGCGCTTACTAAATATTTTGAAGAAAACATTGAAGACTTTGAGCACTTGGTGTGGAGGGAAACTGATGCAGGTTGCGGCTATGGTGCCACCGATGGTAATCATAATGGCGTTTAAGTCGATAAATACTTTAAACCCGCCACCAAGATAGATAGCGAAGAAGAGTAAGAAAAAACCAGAGAGAATACCAATTATGGTAAAAAAATCTCTGGATAACTCTTTGTTGGCGTAACCTAGTTTTTCGGCCATTCCTTACTCCATTGCACGATTAATATAATAGTGATCAGTGATAAGTAAAGAGTAATGAGTGCAATGTAAAATTTAGACTTGTAATTTACTGCTCACTTCTCACAATTCACTTTTCACCAGTAAAAACGAGAATGTCGTTTTTACTTACCAGCCCCAAAGGATGGTGTGTTTTAGCATTTTATTAGTGTTGCGTATTCTGTCTGAGAGTACATGGGCTATATTTTTATAGGTAATCATGCCTAAGTGAGGGTTTTGCTGGCATATTTTTTCAAAGTTTTGTTTTGAAATTCTTATTACGGTGCCACTGGAGGTAGCAATAATAGAGGCAGAGCGTTTAATGTCACTGATTAAGGACAATTCACCAAAAATTTGGCCGCGTTCCATAACATTAATATTGGCAGAGTCTTCCTTTTGGGTGGATATATTGGCAACCACAGAACCACTGAAAATAATATAAAGGTCTTTATTACTTTCGTCGCCTTCCTGAATTAAGACGTCATTTTCAACAAAATTCTGTATTTGGCAAATGGTGATAAGGTCGTCAATATCCTGGGGATTTAGCCCCGCGAAAAAATTAACCTCTTTAATGAAATCTCGTAACTGCGTTGTATTCATACAACAATTTCAACAAAAATAATAACTTATGTCAATTACTTTGCGTTAATTAGTCTCGTCGATTGCCAACGATGCGTAGAATCATTATGAATAAATTAACGAAATCTAGATATAAAGTTAAAGCACCAACAATGGCAAACTTTTGATAGGTAACTTCATCGCCATTAATGTCGTGTAGCATCACTTTTAGTTTCTGTGTGTCATAAGCAGTTAGGCCAATAAAAACGACAACCCCAATATAGGAGATAATTAGTTCCATTCCTGAATTGCGCAGGAAAATATTTACGATTGAAGCAATAATAATTCCTACTAACCCTGCCATAGCCAATTGCCCAAGTTGTGTTAAGTCAGATTTTGTAGTGGCACCATAAACGGCCATAAATACAAAAGTCGCCGCTGTAATAAAAAAGGCAGAAGCAATAGAGGCACCCGTGTAAACCAGTGCTAAGCCAGAAAGGGTAATGCCATTTAAAACGGAGTAGCCTATGAAAACCCAAGTGGCAGTTTGTAGACTCATTTTATTTATGGCTGCTACTAAGCTAAATACGGCCGCTAACTCTAGAACTACAAGCCCAATGAGAACGAGAGGATTGCCGAAAATAAGAGCTTTTGCGCTGGCAGAGGTAATAACATAAAGAGATGTCCCACCAGTAATAAGTAGAGCAAAGGCCATCCAGCCAAAGACTCTATTGAAAAAATTTTGCTCCATGCTTGCTGTTTTAATTGCAACTTGTTTTGCCATAATACATACCTCCTATAAGTTTAATGCTTTAATACTGTGTTGGTATTATAACAGATTTGATTTTTAAATTACACTTTTTATAGTGTAGCAAATATACTTCCACTTTTTGATAAGCGCAAAAAGTGGAGAAAAACGCTTTGGCGCCGTGCTCCGTAGTATGAAATAGCGGCTCGCACTACGTTAACACTCCAATCGTGTCAACTCTCGTAAAACAAGTTGCCGAGCAAAAGCACTACTCCTTTCAGAGGGCTATTGCTCTTAAATATTCCACTGCCAATTTGGTTTTACTGTACATAACATAATATAATGTTTGGCTTTTAAAAAACAGGGTATATATTATATAGTATATACAAATGGAGGTGCAATCATGAAAAAAGCAAAAATATTTATTAATGGCAAGAGTCAGGCCGTAAGGCTTCCGAAAGAATTTCGCTTTGAAGGCAAAGAAGTGTTTATTGAACGAACAGGCAATATTGTAAAGCTAATCCCAATAAATAATACTTGGGATGCATTAATGAAGAGTCTTAGTCATTTTTCAGATGATTTTACGATAGAGCGCGAATTACTTCCAAATCAAGAGAGAAAAGGACTTTAATCGGTTATGAAATATTTACTAGATACCAATATTTGTATATATATTATTAACAAAAAACCCGCTAACGTCTTAAAAAAATTCTATGATCATGACTTTGGAGATTTATGTGTTTCTACAATAACAACAGCTGAATTATATTGTGGTGTTTGTAAAAGCCAAAAAGCGACACAAAACATTGCAGCACTTAGTGAGTTTCTTTTAAACTTATCTGTTTTGCCATTTTCCAACGAAGCATCTGTTGCTTACGGTAAGATTCGCAGCAGCCTGACAAAGTCAGGTAAAATAATGGGTGATTTAGATTTATTAATCGCTGCTCAGGCTCTGAGTTTAAAGATACCCGTTATTACGAATAACACTGAAGAATTTAATAGAGTTGAAGGATTATCAGTTATTAACTGGGTATAATAAAGAAGTCCCATAAAGGAGCAACAAATTAATCACACAATACCAATTCATCCTGGATTCGATCGCGACTTCACAACGGACGAATTGCAGGAAGCACTTCAACCAATAGCTTCACTAATCAGTAAATCTGAAAAAGCACAGCAGAAATTGGCGCCTGGAACGTGGCAACATACGATGTTGCGAAACAACCTCAAAGCGTTGCACCAAGCGTTTGCGCTGATTAGTCAGGATGCTAAAAATGTTGATGATTTCATGGCGGACAATTTACAAGAAGCCCTTCGCGCGTTTACGCTAATGATAAGTAAGACCGAGAATGCTAAGGCAAAATTATCTTTAGGAACTTCTCAACATACGTTGCTGCGAAACAGACTTAAGGCGTTGCGCATAGCAAGAAAAATCGTAGAAGATTCCTGGTGCCCCAAAGCGTGCATAAAAAAAGTAACATAAAGGAGTACTTACCGAGCCACAAATATTCTAGTTTAATCAATGAAATATGTTATTTTTGGAACATGTTTATATTGTATTACAATGTGGTACAATATAAACAAGGAGTTGATAATTATGAAAGATAAAACCGTAACTATTAGGATTGAGACTGAAAAGTATGATCGTTTAACAAAACTAGCGACTTCAATGGATCGTCCTAAAGCTTTTGTTATTGAAGATGCTATAAATAACTACCTTGATGTAAATGAATGGCAGGTTTCTGAGATTAAACAAACATTAATAGCCGCTGATGCACCTAATGCGAAATGGTTTACTCAAGCTGAAATTGAGAAAGAATTTCTTTTATAATCATGGATATTATATGGTTTCAACATGCTAAAGAAGATCTTTTAGTAATTATGTCTTATATTTCAAAAGATAATCCATTAATTGCAAAGCAAATAATTTTGATAATCACTCAAAATGCGAAAAAACTATCAAATAGTCCTGGAATTGGACGGCCTGGGAGAGTGAAAAGCACAAGAGAGCTTGTCTTAACGGATATTCCATATATCATCGCTTACAGAGCAACAGATTCGTCGGTTGAAATTTTACGCATACTTCACCAATCAAGAATATGGCCTAAAAAGTTTAATCCAAAGTAACAAAAAGGAGAAGACATGATTGATTTAACTGATTTAATAAACGATTCAAGTGATAACCTTAAACGAAATAATATTTCTATAGAAACACTTGATCATAAACAAAAAGCTCTTGCGAAGCACTACCCTTTACCTCAAGAAATAAAAGAAGATTTTATTAATTGGGCTAAAGTAGAATTAACATTCCATTCAAACACTATTGAAGGGAATACGTTAACAAAAGGGGAGACAGCCGAGGTATTAAACAGAGGCTTAAAAGCCATAATTAATAAGCCCTTAAAAGACCAAATGGAGGTCTTGAATCATGAAAAAGCAATGAATTATATTGTTGAGTTGGCAGAACAGTACAAATCACACCAATTCATCACTGAACAAAACATAAAAGAGATAAATCATTTGATTCTAAATGATATAAGTGATTGGGCAGGACTTTATAGACGCACTATTATTCACGTTGGTGGTTCAAATTACGAAAGACCGCATTTTGACCAGATTCCATCACTTATGAAAGGTTTGGTAGAATATATCCAAAACAACCAGGCAGATCATCCAATTAAAATTGCAGCTGATGTCCACACAAAACTACTCGATATTCATCCCTTTTTAGATGGGAACGGTAGGACTGCAAGGCTACTTATGAATCTAATATTACTTATTAATAAATACCCCGTTTCGATTATTAAAAGTGAAGAAAGAGTAAAATACTTTGAAGCTCTTGAGAAAGCGTATTTAACAAAGAATAAAGATGATTTATATAATATTATTTATAATTCAGTCGATCGATCTTTAGATGAAATGCAAAAATATTTTAAGTAACAAAAAGGAGCGAATTAATTCACCTTTAGCAAATAACTTACTCGGATGTTAGAACTGTAGACATCGCTCCAGTGGGAAGCAAGCTTGCTGGCGGGGGTTAAGAGTTCTTGCCACGTTTTGTGTGGATTTTTCAGGAATGTACTCCACTCAAGTTTTTGGTAATCAAACCCTAAAGACTCAAAATATAGCTCTAACAAAGAAATGGTGGGGCAATTTATAAAGGTTAGCGGTACTTTTCTTTTATCTAATCTCGTTTCTAATGAATAGTTTGTTTTCTCTGTTTGAGTAAGATTGTGAAACATTAAGGGTAACTGAAAAGTCTCGGAAGTTGAAGATTTTATAACCTGAGCAGAATCTTTGCCTTGGACGGCACAATAATAAGCCGTGAAGGTGTCTAAAATGATGGCTTCTTTAGCGATTCTTTTTATGAGTTGTAAGATATGATAATTGTCGGGTAAATAATATAGAAGACCAAAGCAGAAAACCGTATCAAAGGATTTAGGTTCTAAAGAAAGTAAATAGTTTTCTATATCTGAAACCTTAAAGGTAAAGGAAGTGCTCTTTACTTGGTAATGAGAAAAGAAATCCCCAGCTTGCTGTATTAGTTTTGCGTCACTGTCGATGCCGGTAATGTGACTTGCTCCGAGCTGATGGGCAATATAGCTAAAAGTTCCAAAATGACAGCCAAGGTCGAGTATTTTCTTGCCCCTTATACAATCGACGTTTTGTCCTAAAAGTATATCGGCTCTGGCGTTTAGTGCCTCATGGTGGTAGGGAATCGCCCAGCGTTTGTGGCGAGAGTCATTGGTTAGAAACAGGGAATCTGGCGCTAGATATTCAGTCATTTTTTATGGCGAGTAAACAGCAGAAATTTAAGTACTGAAAAACGGGTTGTACGATGCTAAAGCCTGCTTGCTTTAATAATTCGATATTTTCAGGAAGGGTATAGGAAATAAGAACGTTTTCAAGGGCTTCTCTTTTTTGTTTAATTTCCAGCTCTGAATAGTAGTTTTTTGCTTTAAACTGCTCGTAAAAACCAACAATATCCTCATTGATGTTGGGAAATTTGATTTTCTCACTGATTATGAGCACTCCTTTGGGGAGCAAATGGGAGTATATTGTCTTGAGGAAAGATAACCTTTTTTCGGGAGCAATAAACTGCATGACATAAGTTAAAATAAAAACAGAGCTTGGTTGAAACTCGAAGTCGGTGATATCGGCTTTGTTAAAGAGAAGATGCGGATATTTCTGGCATTTTTTCTTAGCTTTAGTAATCATTTGTTCCGAAGAATCTAGTCCAATAATTGAAAGTGGAGTTGATGATTTTCTGGAAATTTGCAGCATGGTTTCTCCCGTGGAGCAGCCTAAATCATAAATACTAGATTCTGGCTGAACGTAGGCAAGTGCAAGTTGAGCAATGAGCTCTTGAAGCTCTTTGTAGAAGGGAATCGAGCGATTTACCATATCGTCAAAAACTTCGGCGACTTCTTTGTTAAAGGTAAAGGGGGTTACTTTGGATAGAGGTTGGGAATAGATTTTATCCTTATTCATAATTTAATGATCCATCCTAACGTGTTGTCGAAGATATTTTGGTGCCTATTTAAAATTGTAACATAAATAGTTCCCTTAAACACTTTGTAATTATTGCGATTAAATAGTAATTGATAATGTTTTTTTTGATTAGGTGAAAATAATTTAATAAACTCTGTCAACCCAAAGTAGAAATGTCACCTTTTGTGCAAAGTAGAAATGTCACTTTTTGATAAATTAAGCAATTTGTTTTTTCAATAACATAAGTTGATAAGAACGTTTTTTATAAGGATGAGAATTTGGT
>CAIUUT010000072.1 GCA_903902445.1 uncultured Candidatus Marinamargulisbacteria bacterium | reverse complement strand
GCACACATGGATAACGAGTCAAAGTCTCTGCCTGATCTCCTACACCGCGATCAGTCGTTTGCGATCATTGGGGCGGCGATGGAGGTGTATAACCAACTAGGGAGTACCAGTGGCCTATTATGTGCAAGAAATGACAGTTAGATTAGGCGCGGTTACTAAGCGTGGTCATGCTGAGGCTATTTTTGACGGGTTTGGCGCTTTTTGGGGTTGGTTTTCACTACTTGATTTATTATTGGTAAATTGGTTAACGCTTATTACCGAGTTTATCGGCATGACGGCGGCCTTAAACATATTTGGGGTTCCTCCCTACATAACGGTGGCCGTAGTGTGTGTCATTATGGGCATTATGGTACTCAATGGTCGCTACTGGACGTGGGAAAAGGTAGCCTTGTTGTTTTGTGCCTTGAATTTAGTTTACATCCCGATGGCCTTTATGGTTCATCCTAGTGTGCACAGTATTATTAATCAAGGACTTATCCCTAATTTTCCTGGTGGCTTTAACAGTGTCCTGTTTTTCTTTTTAATGGCCAATATTGGTACAACCATTGCCCCTTGGATGCTGTTTTTTCAGCAAAGTGCTGTTGTCGATAAAGGGATGACCGAGAAAGATATTCCTTGGGGAAAGTTTGATACACTCATCGGCTCGTTATTAACGGTAATAGTCGCCATATTTATTATCATTGTTTCAGGGACTGTACTTAAAGGTATCGATATCGAAAGTGCAGCGCAAGCCTCTGAGATACTCATCACGCACAATGCAAATTTGGGTTCCATGTTGGCGATTGGTCTGTTTAATGCGGGTTTGCTGGGGGCAATTTGCATCTCCTTGGCTAGTTCGTGGGCCTTTGGTGAGGTTTTTGGTTGGGCGCATTCCCTAAACAATAAAATAAAAGAAGCTTCTTGGTTTTACGTAAATTACTTCTTTACTCTAATCACTGCTGGGTTAGTAGTTCTTATTCCAGGAGCCCCCTTGGTGCTCATAACCCTGTTTGTACAGGTGGTGGCTGTTACCTTGTTGCCCGCGGCGCTTGTTTTTCTTATCCTCTTACTGAATGACAAAAAGACCATGGGCGAATACGTAAATAATACCTTGCAAAATGTTATTGGTACCATCATTGTTGTCAGTATTGTTATTTTGTCGACATTATATGGGATAAGTGTCTTATTTCCGAATATGTTCAATTAGGAGTAATTATGTTTTCTAAAATAGGTGTAATTCGCAAAAGTATAAGAAGTTTTTTTGCTGACAATTTTGAAAAGATTGCGCAAATTAATAATAAATACAAAAAACCACGTATTCAGATGTCTCGAGCAGTAAAGTTCTCTTTGCTGTTATTACGTCTTTATTTAATATTTTTAGTTTTGTTACTTGCCTATAAGTTTTCTACCCTGATAAGATAAGCCTATGTTACCCAATCAAAAATTTTATTTAAGTGAGTTTATTGGCAAAAAGGCTTATGCCCATAATAAAAAAATTGGTTTTTTGTCTGAAATAGCTGTTGTCGAAAAGGAGCGCGTTCCTGAGGCTACTCATTTATTAATCAAACGTCCTTTTGGCTATCCCACGTTACTCGTTCCTTGGAAGAAATTAGTCGAAATCGTAAATAATAAAATCATTCTCGACATCGACAAGCTTGAGGATTACGAAAAAACTCCTGACGATTCACAAATTCTAATCAAAGATCATGTATTAGATAAAAAAGTATTAGATTTAGAGGGTAATGAAGTCGAGGTTGTCTACGATATTAAACTGGAAATTAGAAATGGTAAAATGTATGTCAGCGATGTGGATTGCAGTAAATATGGGCTTTTGCGTCGCATAGGGCTTAAGTGGCTGGCTAACCTTATTAAATCTCTTGCGGAAAGTGTAAAGGAAGAAGCTATTTCTTGGAGTTACATTCAACCTTTAGAGCAGTTAAGTAGTTTTAAAGGAGCCGTGAAACTGAAGGTCTTAAAAGAAAAACTTACCGAGATTCATCCTGTAGATTTAGCCGATATTTTAGAAGAACTGGATCACGAGCAACGCCTTGCTGTTTTTAATCAATTAGACACGGAACAAGCTTCCGATACCCTAGAAGAAGTTGAACCGCGCGTACAAAGAGACCTTATTTCTTCTATAGATATTAAGCGAGCCGCAGAAATCATCAACGACATGACACCCGCACAAGCCGCAGACGTATTGGCCATTTTACCCGCCAGCGATGCGGACAATATCATGCTGTTAATGGATAAAGATGCTGTTATAAAAATTCAGATATTATTAGATAAGCATGATGAGAAAGTGTTGAATTTTGCCACGTCGCATTATTTATCTTTTGCGCCGTCTACAAAAGTGGATGAGGTATTATCCCAATACCGCACCATAGCCAAAGATAAAGACGTCATTATGTATATCTATGTTTTAGATGAAAATACAAAGTTATTGGGTGTGGTTGATATCCATGAATTACTACAGGCCGAAACCAATGAAATTCTAGAAAATATTATGGTGGCTAATGTGATAAGTCTAGGAGAAGACGCTACCCTTAGCGAAGCGGCGTCCATGTTTAACCGCTATAGCTTTAGGGCAATCCCCATCGTAAACGAAGCCGAAGAGCTACTGGGGGTAATTCCTTTCCGAGACATAATGAATTTGAAGCATCACTTTATATGATAGTGAATGGTGAGTGGTGAATAGTGAAGAGAAAGTGAGCAATGGGGCTACTTTAGAGTTCGCACAAAGGTAGGTGGGACAAAATAGTCATTAACCCGCTATATTAGTGGATGTGGATGAGCAGGTCAGTGGCGATGTCGGAAGCTTTGTCTTTGGCAACAGCCAATTGTTCTTTGAGGTAAGATAGGGTTTGTTCCAACATAGAATCACTTCCTTTATTCTTACTTATGCCCAGAAAGTATAGATTTCAAACAGAAAAGAGTCGCGCTTACTTGCCATAAATATAATATGAGATTACAATTTATTTATGGCTAAAAACGTCTTAGTTGTTGGTGGTGCAGGGTATATTGGCTCTCATTTAGTAAAACAACTCAAATTACAGCAAGATTTAAATCCGATCATCTTTGATAACCTTTCAACGGGGCATCGCCAAGCCGTATTAGGGGAGACGTTTGTATGGGGTGATGTACGCAATAAGCCTGACTTAGATAAAGTTTTCAATGAGCACCAGATAGAAGCGGTGGTGCATTTCTGTGCCAAGAGTTTAGTTGGCGAGTCCATGCAGCATCCAGAGTTATATTTTGAGAACAATGTTCTAGGTGGTCATAATCTACTACAATCCATGTTGCAACACGGCGTTAAGAAAATTATTTTCTCCTCTACGGCAGCCACCTTTGGTCAACCGGAAGAGATGCCCATCACTGAAACGACGAAACAAGAGCCTACCAATCCTTACGGGGAAAGTAAGTTAATCTTTGAAAAGATATTGAAATGGTATGATGAATGTCACGGTTTAAAGCATGTTATCTTGCGCTATTTCAATGCCGCTGGTGCAGACGATAGTGGCCTTATTGGCGAG
>CAIUUT010000071.1 GCA_903902445.1 uncultured Candidatus Marinamargulisbacteria bacterium | reverse complement strand
TACTGTCCGCTATATCGGGGTAAGTTCATATAAACAACTTTTCAAAACTAGACTTGATGAATTAGAACATTATTCTCCTCAAGAAAGAGCAAAAGAAAATGAAGCTCGTAAAAGTAGAGGCGAAGAAAGTATTGAATCTGAAATAGAAAGAATAAATAAGTTTTTAGCAAAGTTAGATGATTTTGATATTAAATTCGGTAACTTAATGAAAGAAATCATCGTCAAAGAAGAAGCCGAGAAGCTCGGAGAACTACATACTACCTCAAATACAAAAGATAGCAACAAAAGTGACTTTGATAAGGTAATGAAACAAGCCACTGAAAAGATAAATGCTTTATTTACTAATGCAATTGCAGACTTTGGGAAAACAGAAGAAATGAATAAAACAATTATTGATAAACTTAGAGATGCTTTACTGGCTCAATCTAAATTAATAGAAAAACATTCAGCCCTTGATTCCCTTAAACAAATAATTCAAAAATTAGATACTGTAAGTAATGCAACTGACCTACAAAATCTTGTCACTGACTATCATAAGCAAGTTAATAACAATAGTATTTAACCCAATGAACCCCAACATCAACTTCCAAAATCTCCAAGACGTTGAACGTATGCTATGGCTGCGTAAAACCGAGTTTAACCAAGCAATTATTGAGTTAGAAAGTGCATTAGCTACCCGACCAGTTTACATAGACATTATTAAATTTACTATCCTTTTATCAAACCGTATTTTGGATAAGCCTGCCATTGGGATAAAGTCATTTGCGTTGATAAACGACCTGTTAGGGCATATATTTAGTTTGGTAACAATTAAAGGATCTGAAATTGCTGAAGATTTATTTCTGCTGTTAGAAAAATACAAAATGGGAACAGCTAGATTGACGAATGCTAGTAATAATTTTTCGCAGCTACTAGAGGAAAAGGTTGATAATAACGAATTTGAAAAATCGGAGAATTTATTAAAATTTATTTTAAAAGAAATGCAAGATGAAGATTCTATGAAAGATTTATTAGACAGGGTATATAAAAGTAGAGGCTTATTAGTTGAGGATTATTTAATAAATTTACCTAAATTGGTTAATCAAGACATTGGCTTTCTTAAAGCGAAGTAGGTTTTGAAAAAAATTGACAATTAGTATTTAATAAGTCTCCATTTCACGACTACGTCACTATACGCGCAATGGCACTTGTAAATGCAAAATAATAATTCAGTCGGTTACAAATTGTAACCAGTTGAAAGTTTAAGAATAAAAAAGGTATAATATCATTATGAAAATCACTAAAAAAGAAGCACTTAAAATTGCCACAGCCTCTTCCAGCATCGAGGGATACAAAGGCTCTTCTTCAAAAATAAAAAAAGAAGCAGAACAGTTGTTTAAAAAAGCTTACTGTGACTGATCGTTATACTGCTTCAGGCAATCATCCAGAAAATAAATACTACCCCAACTCTGCGATTTTAGTTAATAAACTCGATATTAAAGATGATGAACTACTTGCAGAGTTTGAGAATATGGCGTTGGTAAATGCTGTTGAACATTTTTATTCACAAGTTGAAAGTATTTCTAAATTAGACTCACTATTACTAAAAGATATTCATAAATATTTTCTAGGTAAATTGTATTCTTGGGCAGGGGAATATAGAACTGTCGCTATAAAAAAGGGGGATAGCACCTTTGCTATGCCTCAATATATCCCAAAGTTGATGGAAAACTTTAATCGTCAATTAGCCCACGAAAAGTATTTAAAGTCTTTCAGTTTGGAGAAACTAGCCTATTTCAAGTGTGAATTAATTGCTATTCACCCCTTCCGCGAAGGAAACGGGCGTACAATTCGATTGTTTTGTGATTTGCTAGCAATTAAACAGGGGTATGGCCGCATCGAATATCCAGAAACAACAGCCTTCCAAGAAGCTTATATCAAGGCAAGTATTGCAGCTGTAATGTCAGCAGAATATATGCCTATGTATGAGTTATTAAGAAAGTTAAAGGCATAAAGCATGACTAAAATCAAACTCCAGCTTTTAATTATCCTAGTTCTCTTTAGTATTTTCCCTTTAGTGGACATGAAATATGTCCATATATATTTTTTTCCTAATTTAAATCTATTTTTTCTTTGTATGTTTATTTGTACTTATTTAGCTTTGATATTTAAAAGTCGAATATTACTTATAATGTTGATTATTTATAGTGTAATGCATATAGGTTTTAACTATGAGACCAGACTCTATAATATCCTTTGGATTATCGCTACACTTGGGTTGATCTATTGTTTCTATTTGTGCTTAAATTATCATAAACTACATCTAGAAGATTTAAAGAAAAAGGCAGAAAATGCTTTGAAAAATGAGAAACATATAGGTGAATAAAACAATAGTTTACATGTTTATGAGTTTAAAAAGTTTAGACGGATTATTTCCTAAACTTATAAACTTTTCAACTTCTAAACTATTTTAATCTGATTTCAAAAAAAGAAAGGATAACTTATGAAAAAAATAATTCTTAAATTAACACTATATTGTTTCTGTTTCTCAATGTTATCAATGACTTTGGCTGATACAGCTCCCTATGTTTTATCCTCTGGCGACACACTAGAAATCAAGGTAATCAATAAAAAGGATTTGGATACTAAGCAAGCTATCGCTCTAGATGGTAGTATTTCGTTGCCTTCTATCGGTAGGATGAAAGCCTCTGGATTAAACCTAGATGACTTGCAAAAGAAAGTAAAAGCCAGCTATTCTGAGTATATCAAGAATGCTGACGTGGTCATATATCTAACACCTAGACCAATCTATGTGGTACAAAATGACCCCAAAAAGCAAACTTGGGAAGTGAAGGAAGCCAAGAGTCACGAAGAAGCGCTAGCCTATATGGGCATCTCTAACCAATCCGCTAACCTTCCAACCCTCCACCCCGGCGATGTTGTTACAGTAAACTACGGTAAAGCCCCAGACTTCTGGGAAGATAACTGGTATAAGCTGCTAAGTGCTGTCGGCATGGCAACGGGTATATGGGCTGTGTTACATAGATAGGGTTAATAAAATGAAGAACTGCTGGAACATCCTTAAAATTTCACCTACCGAGGACCTCATATTCTTGAAACAGAAGTATCATGAGCTTTTACAAAAAAATAACCCCGATAAATATTATTCACCAGAAGATAAACGTAGGCACACCAGAAAATTTGTCGAAATAATCGAGGCTTATAGAAAAGCTTGTCAGTTAATAGAAAAAGATGAAGTTTCTGAGTATCTTTACTACAAAAGAAATCAGCGCCGCTGGAAATCCTTAGTAAGTGCACTAGGACTAATAATCATTGTTGTTCTTATAGATGTCTTTTATAAGAAATTACTTTCTCCTATCTTTGATTTTATTAATAGATTAGGGCAGAATAACCCGCTATATATTTTTATCGATATATCTACACAGCTAATCCATGGAGTAATTTTAAGCATACTAATACTAGGTTGGTCATCGCTACTACTGATATATTTATCTAGGTTTATTGCTAATAAATTAGGATTGGAGAAATATCAGAGCAAAATATGCTGGGTTGTCCTAGTAATATATGGAGTTTTGGCAACTAAAGTTGTTATGTTAATGGGGTATGATTTCTCTGACTCAGTGATTGCTTCATTTACTATTCCAGCTGTATTGCTATTACTTTGGATTAAGAATTTGCTTCATCATAAAAAGAATAAGTTGAGATACGAAAAGGAAATAAAGTTGTTGGAGGCTTGATTTCAGTTCCCACTCGCGCGTTTTTCTGCTTTTAAATTGTCTCTACTCAGCTCAGCTCCACTTATAAGCTCAAATCGATGGGCTGGGCAATTTGGGGGGATTGGAAGGTTGGAAGATTGGAGGGTTAGATGGTTGGCAGAAATGCAGGTAATTGTTGGGTTGCTGGGTTTGGTTGATAGTGTTAGAAGACAGGAAGTTTGTTGGGGGAAAGTAAGTTAAAAAATGACAGTTGGAATTGTTGAAAAGTCTAGGTCAGCGGAATGCGCTAGCAGTCCGCTGGTCGGGTTAAGAGACGGACAGTTTGGGTTGGTGTAACTCTTCTCAGCTCAAATCGATGGGCGGGCAATTTTTGGATGGGTAGAAGATTGGCAGGTTGGATGATTGGCAGGAAAGCAGGTCAGCGAGAGGCTTCTGCGTTGAGCTGGGCGATGTCAGAAAATGTACAGTAGTTTTGCAAGAAAGCTGGAACAGAGCCGTAAGACTACAGTTTGTTAGTTTACGGATAGTTTGTTTGGGTGGACAAAAGTTGGAAAAGAAATGGCAGTTGGCGTTGCTGGAAAGTTGCTTAAAAAATTGGAGTTCAGTCAACTTTGAAAACGTACAGTTGATTGTAGAAAGTAAGTTAAAAAATGACAAGTTTGGAAAGGTTGAAAAGTCTAGGTCAGCGGAATGCGCTAGCAGTCCGCTGGTCGGGTTAGGATACGTACAGCTGGTTTTAGGGAAGTTAGTACAAAGACGTACAGCTGGGGTTGGAAGTTGTTAATTGTTGTTTGTTTGTAGTTCTTGCGCGCGTTTTTCGGGTAAAATATTGACTCAGCACAACTTGAATCAACTCAGTTTTTCAATTTTACTGGGGGCACTGGCTATAGAATTATATGTTTGTTAGAAATAAAATGATATTTTTGGATTTCTGGGAAATTGTTAGAAAAGGAAAAATTTGAAAATAAATTATATAATATTAATTAT
>CAIUUT010000070.1 GCA_903902445.1 uncultured Candidatus Marinamargulisbacteria bacterium | reverse complement strand
GCTTAATATATAATGTGTTACGAATATGGATAAACTGCTTATCCCTTTCGGTCAAGTTATTCTTGAAAACATTATAAAGGAAACAATTTACGTTTGAACGACTCCCCCTTTCGTAAAAGGGGGGCAGGGGCATAGCCGTCAAGCTAAGGGTTGTCACCTACATTTTTGCTTGACAACTGGGTTAACTTAGGTAAGAGTTCAATAACAGTGGAAGACGTAGCCTCCAAATTATCGGTGAGGTTAACAGAATTTTTCAAATCAGAAGAAATTGAAAGGTTAGGGCGCGAGAGCGGGTTTATTCAGCGGCGCGGCACTTTAACAGCGGACGGCTTTGTCAAAGTTTTGATGTTCCCGGATTTTGACGGCCATGACAGAAGTTTGACCGACATTGTTTCCTGTCTTTATCTGGAACACAGCCAAACTATTACAAAACAGGCACTTGACCAACGGTTTACATCCCGGTCGGTTTTGTTTTTAAAGAAATTGTTGGAAAAGTTCCTTAAAGAGATGTTGCCAAATGAATCAAAACTTGAGCAGTTTCTACACTTTAATTCGGTGCGGATAAAAGATTCCACCTGTTTTCAGTTGCCACCGGCTTACGCAGCTCTTTATCCAGGTAGCGGTGGGTCAGGATCAAAAGCAATGATCCGCATCCAATTTGAATACGATTTTAAAAGCGGGACTATATATGACCTTAGTTCCCATGCATTTAACGAGCAAGACCAAATCGACAGTAAAAGCGTATCCGAAAATATTCAACCAAAAGATTTGTTGATCAGGGACTTAGGGTACATTAACCAAACCTATATAAAGGCGATAGACAAAGCCTCTGCTTACTATTTAAACAGGCCCGGGGCACCTGTTGGGATGTACGAACAAGTTAAAAATGGAAAATTTAAGCAACTTGACTATTCCAAGATAATGGAAATGATGAAAGCCGGCAATATAAATACCATTGAAAAGGATGTTTACCTGTCCAAGGAGAAAGATATTAAAACGCGACTCGTGATAGAATTGCTCCCAGAGGAGGAATATGAAAAACGTGTAAGGAAAATCAAGCAGGAGGCACAGAAAAAAGGACGGAAGGTGAGTGAGGACCGTTTAGTCAGGGCTAGGTTAAATCTTTTTATTACCAACATACCCAAAGAGATGCTTGCACTTGATAAATTGAGGGACCTTTACCGCCTTCGCTGGCAAGTCGAATTGATCTTCAAAACCTGGAAGTCCTTCTCCAAAGTCCACGAAACCAGACCAATGAAGATTGAACGGTTTAATACTAACTTGTATGCAAAGTTCCTTTTGATACTGATGAACTGGAAGATTCTTTGGGATGCCCTAATGTGGCACTGGGAATCAAATGGTATATTGGTTAGTTTAATCAAATTCTATAAAAGGCTTGTCAGCCGTCAGAAGGAAATAAGCAAAACGATCACCCTGGCAGCAGAAGAATTTAAAAATGAAATCTTAAAATTATTGACACTTCCCAAAGCAATGATCGAACTGGAAAAAAAGAAAGGGAAACTTTCACTACTTGAATTAATACTTATGCAGTAGATTCGGAAATATATACCAATGTTACTTTGTGGCCTAAGTCTGCAAAGTGGGGTTCTTATGCCCAATAATATTATAAAAATATATTCGTATATTATTGATTATTATTTGTTTATATGAAATAATTGTGTTACTTTTACGCCTGAAATTAAGTTAGTAACGTGGCAATTGCCACATAAAAAAATTAGGTATGAGACTGACTTCGATCTTCGCGGGCAGAGTCCCGTACTCTGCTATTGTATATACCTGATTATTAATACATTAGTATTAGCTTGACGGCTATGCCCCTGCCCCCCTTTTTTGAAAGGGGGAGTCGTTCAAACGTAAATTGTTTCCTTTATAATGTTTTCAAGAATAACTTGACCGAAATGAATATTACAATTTCTTAGTCTAAAGTGTCATAATAAACCCGCTGCCGTGAATATTCCTTATTTCAATTGAGGTGTCATCTTTAAGATATTTCCGTAATTTGGTAATAAAAACATCCATACTGCGTGTTGTAAAATAGCCGTCATCGCCCCAAATTTTTTTCAAAGCAGTCTCACGCGGAAGCAACTCATTTTTATGATCACACAGTAATTTTAGTAATGCTGACTCTTTCGGACTAAGCAACTGCTTGTC
>CAIUUT010000069.1 GCA_903902445.1 uncultured Candidatus Marinamargulisbacteria bacterium | reverse complement strand
CCAATATTTTAGCACCAATTAAACAATATTTCGATTATTTGATTGATGCTGGGATAAGAAATGATCATCCTTGTGCCACCTTAAACATAATGCAGAAAAGAAACAAAGAAGTGATTCATCAGGATTTATTCAGCTCAGAGGAATTGGAACTTTTAATGAATAGGGAGGAAAGATATGAAGCATTAAAAACTAAAAATCTGGCTTTGGTTTCCCTTTTAATTTATCAGGGACTGGCCGCTGGTGAAATAGAAAAACTCAAATTAAAAGACCTCGATTTAGAAAATGGAACTATTTACATTAAAGAATCTAGGAAACTAACCAGTAGAGTATTGGACCTTCATCCAAAACAGTTTAGAATATTCGACAACTATATTAGTGTAGCAAGGAAAAAAGCAATAAATGGCAAAATGGAGGAGTTATTAATAGGTAAGCTTGGCACTAAAATAAGGGTTGATGATATTAATTATCTGGTTTCAACTTTTAAACCATTATTTCCGGATAGAAACTTAAATCCAAAAACAATTAGGCAGAGTGTAATTGCCAATTGGCTAAATGAAAAAAGGATACAATTGGAAGAAGTACAATTAATGTCGGGGCAAAGATGGATATCAACAACAGCAAGGTATGTACATACACCTATAGCGGAACAAAAAGAACTCATCAATAAATTTCATCCTTTAAATTAAAAATGTTTTTGTGATTGTAATAAAATTTAATAGGTTTGTGATAATTTTTTATTGGCTTTATTTAATTAGTAATCTTAATTTTTCTATATTTAAGATGTGACTGAGGGGGCATTGCTTTGAATTATGAGAAATAAAAAGTACTGAATATAAAACTGGCGTTCCAAAATAGCATGGAACACTAGAATATAATAACAGAGCGGAATACAGAAAATTAATTTCTAGCGTTCCATTTGATTTGGAACACTAGCATATAGGTCTAAGTAAGAAAAGTTGTCTTGTGTTTCAAAGTTTCAGAATTGTGATAGTCTATAGGAAAAATAAGAAAATGAATCAACATAAAAAAGCATTCTACTTTAACAATGTATTTAGATAAAACTCAAATAAATCAATACCGTTACTCCTTCGGCGGGCAAGAATGTGATAATGAAATATATGGCGCTGGAAATGCTTATACCGCAGAGTATTGGGAGTATGACCCAAGATTAGGTAGAAGATGGAATGTCGACCCAATTGATCACCCCTTTCAATCTCCTTATAGTGTATTTAATAATTCTCCAATTGTAATTAAAGATATTGATGGTAAAGATGGTCGAGTAACTATTGAAAACAATAAAGATGGTGGTGGGACAATAACATATCAGTCTACTGTATGGGTATATGGTAAGAATGCAAAAGAATATGCAAAAAATGCAAATGATGCTTGGGGGAAATTAAATAAGGTAGGAGACTATTATGATGAACAAGGTAATAAATGGGCTGTAAAACTAGATGTTACTTTTAAAGCTAGCGAATCTATGTCTGTCGCATTAGATAATTGGAAACAAGGTGACCCTGAATTAAATGCCTCTAGTATTGAAAAACAATTTCAAGATGGAGATAATATTGTTGGTCTGGGTTATAAAGCTGGAGAAGCGACAAACACTACAACAAATCTAGGTGGTGGATCAGTTCCAGGTAAAGGTTATTTGTTAAGAAACCCTGATCCTAAAAAACAAGGTTCAAT
>CAIUUT010000068.1 GCA_903902445.1 uncultured Candidatus Marinamargulisbacteria bacterium | reverse complement strand
TAGGAGGCAAAGGTAGTCACAGACGTCATTATTGCACTAAGCAGTAATATTATTTTCATAATAACAGCAGTTTTATCTATTATATTAGTCATGCTTCTAAGTCCTTTATTTCACGTCCCTCGTCCCAGCAAAGCGATCGTCAGTCATCCTTGGTATTCACGCTACACTGCTTGCTTTCGTATACCCTATTTAACTCTTATCGATCTAACATCAGTTTAATCTTATTAAAAATAGATGCCGCAATTTCATAACAACGAGAAGCTTCATCGACTGAAATCCTATCTCCAAGGGGATATCGTAACCGAGGGAAATAGGCGTCTAGTTCAAGTAAATCATTTTCTTCCGATTGCAAATCTAAGCCGAAAAGCTTCGATTGTTGATAAAGCTTTCTTAAATCATGAACTCGAGGAATAATCTCAAGATGGTTGGCAACAAGAAAAGACTTTAATATTTTCTCAACAGCTTGATGAGATTGGTAAACGCTAATATGCGAAAAGGTTTCTTTACCCAACTGAAATTTTGCTGAAGCTAAATCAGCATCTGCCATAAACAACCATTCATTTAATAGATTTGCCATAAAGCACCTTTCCCTCATTCACTATTTTAGATATCATCGGGTTCCAACTCATTTTTTCTTTCACCGAATCTTCTGAAAACACTAACATTTCAATGGGCTGCTCAATATCCCAAAGATCTCTCATTATTTTTTTGTAATATAAGGCTGCGGGTTCTGAAGAAATAACCATAAAATCAATATCGCTATCCGAATTGGGCGTTCCATAGGCATAACTACCAAACAAGTAAACAGCGAAGGGGTTATGCTTCATCATTCTGCGAACAATTTCGTCTATGGTTGCGATTCCTGTCAGTGTCATTTTCATCCTCCTCAACTTGCTTTCGTATACCCTATATCTTACGGCGTTACATAAGTCTTATCAACCCAGCTTCCGTTTGTATTAGCGTCACCAAAATTAAAAGCCTTAGTGCTAGTTGTGCCAATGTTCCCGTTGAAGGACTTATTGCTCGCCTCGTAGGAGGCAAAGGTAGTCACAGACATTACTACTCCCAAAAAGATAAAGGTTCTAATGTTCGTCATACTCTCCCCCATTAATTCCTAGCCATTAACTAGCTACTCTTTTACAAATAATTGCTTAATGTTTTTAACACAGCATCTTTAGAACACCCACCAGTTTGAGCCATCTGAAACGATGGACACTGAATTGTACTGGACGCTGATTATTTTGGTTAAGGCACCATCTAAAGACTCTGAACCATTGGGGTCTATGGTTACACTGTTGGCAGAACTGTCCGCTTTCTTTATATGGTAAATCCTGTTAGGAACAGATGCTGCGGCAGGTAAACTGATGGCAATCGCGCCACTAGTCGCATCGGCAATAATTATCGTCTCATTTCCGGCCGTGTAAGGTGATGCAGCATTTGTTATGGTAGCAACTTTATGAGTGATAGGCCCATTAATTACCAAGGCACTGGCGCTGACGGTGCCCGCTACTTCGAGCTTAGTGGAAGGTGCAGACGTGCCGAGGCCTAAATTTCCATTTTGGTCCAAACGCATTTTTTCAGAAATAGTACCACCGGTACCTGTTTCAAAAATTAAGACACCCTGCTCTACGTTGGGATTACCCGCATCGCCCAGCCAAGCAAACATCCCATCAATAGCGGCCACGTTCTTTATTGCTCCCGTTCCAAATGTTGTTTTGGCTTGGAAGAGACTCTGTACGCCAATGCCATTTTGTGGCGCTGAGGCCGTGTCACGTGTATATACCAATGCAGGGGCAATTCCCGTCGCATTATCGCTAACTAGCAATTGCATAACTGGACTGGAAGCAGCAACTAATAAACGATAGGTGCCAGTATCTGTTCTCCCGATGCCCACAGAACCTCCAACATACAAGTTTTTCGCGTTGACCGTTACATTAAACGAAGCAGCGGTGTCTGTTAATTCCATGATTAGCGGGGAACTGAGGCTTCCTATTGTCGTATTCCCATTAAGAGTGATGGTTCCGTTTACATTCAATGCCGTTAATTGGCCTAACCCCGTTATATTGTCGTAATTCCCTGGTGTCAGATTGGCATTACTAATTGTATTTAATAACGCTACAGAACCTAAGCCATTTCCAGCTATAGAAGTCACCGCTCCCGATATTTTACTGGTGGATATCGCCGCATTAGCGCTGACATCCGCATTC